>JAOAHY010000017.1 GCA_026414995.1 Caldisericia bacterium
TATATTTTTTTTATTATTTATTTTTAATAAGAATGCAAAATTACAAATTTTAAAAATTTTAGAACACCCCCCTATCTATACTTGTTAAAATAGCTAAAATATTAAAAAATTTAATACTTCACATAAATTATAGTTATATTCTTATTTATTCCATTCCTCACACACTAAACCCAAGATTTTCTGCAATAAACCTTAATAGTAAAATAGTCCTTCCATTTATAATTTCAGGATATACATTAAGGTTATTAGGATCAATTAATACTTCTTTTCAATTGATTTTTGCTTTATTTTTTTACTATACATAAACCAATTGTTATAATCTCTAAAACTATAATTACTTTTTTTTCTATTCAATCCCACTCTATCCAATATATTAATATTTATAAAATTTATAGTTCCAATAGATTTAGATAGAGAAAAGTCCAAAAAGAATTTTAATCAGTTGATTTATATAAAGCATAAGTGCTAATATACTATATTAATCTTATAAGGATTAATATCTATTGATAAAAATTTGCCATTTATCAAGCTATTATTAATTTGAATCCATATATTTTTTAATGTTGAAATTATTAATTTAAACCACTTGACAGAAAATAAAATTTTTTATAAAATTACATGTGATTCAGGTATTAAATTATACTTGAATCAGGTATAAAAAATGGGGTATTTGAACATTAATGAAACAAAAATTTATTATGAGATTCATGGAAAAGGGGAGCCTCTCGCCTTTCTAAATGGTATTTTTATGTCAACCTCAAGTTTTGCACAATTTATACCAATCTTTTCAAAAAAATTTAAACTTCTTCTTCATGATTTTAGAGGTCAATGGAATTCTGGAAAAGAAGGAGATGCTTATTCTCTTGAACTTCATTCAAAAGATTTTGTTGAAATTCTAAATAAACTTGAAATTGAAAAAATAAATATTGTTGGCATATCTTATGGTGGAGAAATTGCGTTAAATTTTTCAACACTTTTTCCAGAAAGGGTTAAATCTTTAATTATAATCTCATCTGTTAGTGAAATTGATAATGAATTAAAAGAAAAAATTGAAAGGTGGATTGAAGGTGCTAAAAGTAAAAATAGTTTAACTTTTATAAATTCATGGCTCAAAGATGTTTATTCAGAAGATTTTTTAAAAAAATATGAAAATTTTTTGAGAAAAAAACTTGAAGAGTCTCTTAATAGTTTTGATTATGATGCATCAATTAAACTAATGAAATCATTTCTTAATCTACATGAGAATCCATTAACTCCTTATTTGAAAAATATATCTGTTCCAACATTAGTTGTCGCAGGAGAATTTGACACATTAAAACCTCCTAAATTTTCAAAAATTATTGCTAAAAATATACCTCAAAGTGAATTTGTAATTATTGGAAATTCAGGCCATGCAATCACGGTTGAAAGATTTGAAGAGATAAAAACAGTTATTTTAGGTTTTCTTGAAAAAATTTCTTTAAATGAAAGGAGTGAATAGTTTATGGGGTATGTTAAGGTTAACGATTTAAACCTTTATTATGAAATTTATGGTGAAGGAGAGCCTCTTGTTTTTATAGAAGGTCTTGCACAAAACATATTAATGTGGAAATATCAGATTGAAGAACTAAAAAATCATTTTAAAATTGTTGTTTTTGATTTAAGGGGAAATGGAAAATCTGATAAACCTATTTCAGGTTACTCTGTTGATACTTTTGCAGATGACACAATAAGTTTAATAAGAGAATTAAAATTAGAAAAACCAAACATTCTTGGTGTTTCATTAGGGGGCTTTGTGGCTTTAAAAGTTTTATATAAATATGGAAAAGAAATTAATAAAGGTGTTTTAGTTAATACATCTTTTGGAGGACCAAATTATATTCCCCCATCAATGGAAGTTTTAAATATCATGATAACTGGTGGAGGTGGTAAAACTCCTTTTGAAAAAGGTTTTAACTCTTTATCTCTTGGTTTCACAGATAAATTTATAAAGGAAAAGAGAGGAGTGATTGAAGAAATTGTTAAGTCTCTTCTTGAAAATCCTCAACCTCCATATGCTTATCAAGGTCAAGCAATGGCTGGAGCAAGTTTTAATATGGAAAAAGAAGTAGAAGAAATTGAGAATGAAGTTTTGGTTGTTATTGGTGAAAAAGATAAAATTGTACCAAAACAAAATGGTTTGAATTTAAAAAATAAATTGAAAAATTCTAAACTCCATATAATAAAAGATGCTGGCCATCTCTGTTTCATAGAAAAATATGAAGAGTTCAATGAAGTTGTAAAAAATTTTTTATTAGGGAGGTAATATGATTACTACAAGAATTTTATCAACAGGAATTTATTCTCCTCCATTCACCCTGACAGACAAAAAAATTGAAGAGATGTATGGAAAAGATATCAGGGATTGGATGGTTGAGAAATTGGGAATTTATGTCAAAAAAATTTCAGAATCATGGGAAGGAGCTTCTGATCTTGCAAAAAAAGCAGGAGAAGAAGCACTTAAAAATGGAAGCTTAAGCCCAGAGGATATTGATCTTCTAATTGTTGCAACAGACACACCAGATTTCTTTTCACCTGCAACATCTTCAATAGTTCAAGCAAAACTTGGATTAAAAAACGCTGCTACTTTTGATGTTAATTGTGCATGTGCTGCTTTTGTTACTGCTCTTGATATTGCAACAAGATACC
Organism: Caldisericia bacterium; assembly: GCA_026414995.1. NCBI lineage: Bacteria > Pseudomonadati > Caldisericota > Caldisericia > Caldisericia bacterium. Next base: position 2,668 of record JAOAHY010000017.1, read on the forward strand.
TTCTTACAGAAGATAAAATGAAAAAAGCGATGGTTATTGGAACTTATGCTATGACAAAATTTTTAAACTGGGATGATAAAATAACAGCACCAATGTTTTCAGATGGAGCAGGAGCAGTTATTTTAGAAAAAATTGAATCTTCTGAAAAAGGCTTCATTTCTTCGAAACTTTTTGCAGATGGAACTTTTTGGGATTATCTTGGTTTATATCTTGGTTCTGGTGCTGTTCCAACACCAGAATACATTAGAACTGGAAGACATTTTGTTAGATATAACAAAAGATATCCAGATGTAAATTCTGAAATGTGGCCAAAATTAATAAAAGAAGTTGTTGAGAAAGGAGGTTATAAAGTAGAGGATATTGATTTTGTTTTATTTACACAAGTTAGAAAAGTAACAATTGAAGATGTTATGAAGGTTTTAAATCTACCAATGGATAAAACTCATATGGTTATGGATAAATTTGGATATACTGGTTCTGCTTGTATACCTATGGCTCTTCATGATGCGCTTATAAATAACAAAATAAAAAAGGGTGATCTTGTTGTTATGTGTGCTTCTGGTGGTGGATATGCAATGGCTGTTTACTTCATGAGGTACATTTAAGGAGGTAAAATGAAATTTTTAGATAAAGTTGCAATAATAACAGGCGGAGCAAGGGGAATTGGAAAAGAGTGTAGTTTACTTTTTGCTAGAGACGGAGCAAAAGTTATTATTTTTGATGTCAATGAGGAAGAACTAAATAAAACTCTTGATGAAATAAAAAATGAAGGTTTATATGCTGAAGGATATATTATTGATATAACAGATTTTGATAAAGTAAATGAGACAGTTAATTTAATATATGAAAAGCATAAAAGAATTGATATTTTAGTTAATAATGCGGGTATCACAAAAGACAATTTTCTTACAAAAATGACAAAAGAAGATTGGGATAAAGTAATTGCAGTTAATCTTACAGGAACATTTAATCTTACAAAAGCAGTTATACCTTTTATGTATGAGAAAGAGAGTGGAGTTATTATAAATGTTTCTTCTGTTGTCGCAATATATGGAAATATTGGTCAAACAAATTACATTGCAAGTAAAGCAGGCGTTATTGGATTGACAAAAGGTTGGGCAAAAGAGTTCGGAAAGAAAGGGATAAGAGTTAATTGTGTTGCTCCAGGATTTATAAAAACTCCTATGACAGAAAAAGTCCCAGATAAAGTTATTGAATACATGGTTTCAAAAACTCCTCTTGGAAGAATGGGTGAAGCAGTAGAAGTTGCAAAAGCAATTTGTTTTTTAGCCTCTGATGAAGCATCATTTATCACAGGGGCAATTTTAAGTGTTGATGGTGGTCTTACAATTTAATTTTTTTAAAAATATTTATATTTTAAAAAGGAGGTTTTTAAAATGAAAAAATTAATTTTGGTGCTTTTGATTTTAACCCTATTTTTAGGGGTCGTGAGTATTCCAAGAGCAAAAGCACAAAGGGAGTTTTTCCTTGTTTTAACAGTTGGTATTAAGAGTTATGTTTTAAATGGAATGCAACTTCAAATGGATGTTGAACCAGAAATAGTAGCAGGAAGAACTTTTGTTCCATTAAGATTAGTTGCTGAAACATTTGGAGCAGAAGTTGGATGGGATGCTAAAGTCAAAGAGGTTACAATTAAACAGGAAGGAAAAGAAATTAAATTAAAAATAGGTTCAACTTCTGCAACAATTGATGGTAAAGCATATACTCTTGAAGCTCCACCTTATATTAAATCTGGTAGAACAATGGTTCCAATAAGATTTATTTCTGAAGCACTTGGTCTCTCTGTTTACTGGGAACCACAGAGAAAACTTGTTTACATAAGAAGTAAAGCAAAATATTCTGTACCAGGAATATCACAAGATGAAATAAAAATTGGAACATTTGCTGCTTTAACTGGTCCAGTAGCAATAATAGGTGTTCCATTTAATCATGGATTCCAAGCATATATAAACTGGATAAATGATCAAGGCGGTGTTTATGGAAGAAAAATAAAAGTAATAACTTTTGATGACCAATTCAACCCTGCATTAACAGTAACTGGTGTTAAAAAGATGGTTGAAGAAGATAAAGTTTTTGCTATTGTTGCAGGATTAGGAACACCAGGATGTCTTGCTGTTATGGATTATTTAAATCAAAACGGAGTTCCATTTGTTTATCAAGGTTCAGGTTCCTCTCTCCTCGCAATACCTCCAAAGAAATATGTTTTTGCAGTTCAACCAAACTATATTAACGAAGGTCAAATTTTTGTAAAATATATTACTCAAGAGTTAAAAATGAGTAAAATTGCGCTTCTTTATAGAGATGATGATGCGGGTAATGAAGGAAGAAAAGGAGTTGAGAAAGGAATTGAGCGTTTTGGAGGCCAAATTGTTCTTAAATCTCCATTCCCAGGAACAGAAACAGATTTTACATCTTATCTACTTAAAGTAAAAGATAGTGGTGCAGAAGCATTAATTGTTTATGAACCAACAAGTAGTGCAAATGTTGCTAACATTTTAAAGACAGCAAAATCTTTAGGGCTCACTCAAAAGATATTCCTTCCATATCCTCATTCAGGAATTTATGCAGCAGCAGGAGATGCAGCAGAGGGTGTATATGTAACAGGATGGGCTGATTTTTCAAATCCAAATGATCCAGGAGTTCAAAAGTTCTATGAAATATGGTTAAAATATTATCCAAAAGATAACCCACTTCTTTTCTCATATGCAGTTGCAGGATTTATTGCAGGTGAAATTTTTGTAGAAGCACTTAAAAGAGCAGGACCTTATCCAACAAGAGACGCTATAGTTTGGGCACTTGAAACATTCTATGGATGGAGTGGTTATGTTGCAAAGGATATAAATTATGCTCCTAATGAAAGATCAGGTAAATACTCAATGTTCTTTATGAGAATTGAAAAAGGTCAACTAATTAAAGTTTCAGACTGGATTTCAGTTTATCAAAAGCCATAAAAAGGTTTTAGGTAAGTTTAGGGACCCTCTGATTTATGAGGGTCCCTTTCTTTTATTATATGAAAGGAGTGTGTCTTAACTGTGCTAAAAATTGAAAATCTTACAGTTGAATTTGGAAGTTTAGTTGCAGTTAATAATTTTAATATGGAAGTTAAAGAGGGGGAGATACATGGATTAATTGGTCCAAATGGTGCTGGAAAAACAACTGTTTTTAATGCAATTTATAATTTCGTTCCATATAAAGGAAAAATTTTATTTTTAGAAAAAAACCTTAAAAATTTTCCAACTCATATATTAAGTTATCTTGGGATTTCAAGAACATATCAAAATTTATCTCTTTTTCCAACTTTAACTGTTTACGATAATATTGCTTTGGGTTTATATTCAAAACTTAAGAGCAATTTTTTTAAAGATATTGTTGGTTTTGATATTTTAAAAAGTAAAGATGTTAAAAACAAAGTTTTTGAAATTACAAATTTACTTAATATAACTTATTATCAAAATACATATCCAATTTTTTTACCATATGGTATTCAAAAGTTAGTTGAACTTGGAAGAGCATTAATTGGTGAACCAAAACTACTTCTTTTAGATGAACCAGCAGCAGGTTTAACAAAAGAAGAAAAGGTTAATTTAATGGGAATTTTAAAAAAATTAAGAGATTTAGGTTACACAATTTTAATTGTTGAACATGATATGGAGTTGATAATGGATATTTCAAGTGTAATAACAGTTATGAGTTTTGGAAACAAAATTAGTGAAGGACCTCCAGATTTTGTATCTTCTGATAAAAAAGTAATTGAAGCATATTTAGGGGAGGGGTAAGATGTTAAAAGTTGAAGAATTACATGTATCTTATGGTCCAATTGAAGCAATTCATGGTGTAAGTTTTGAGATAAAAGAAAAAGAGATTGTTTCAATCTTAGGTTCAAATGGAGCGGGTAAAACAACAATTTTAAAAACAATTTCAGGTATCTTAAAACCAAAAAGTGGAGTTATAACATTTAATGGAAAAGTTATAAATGGACTTGATCCAACATTTATTGTTAAAGAGGGAATAATTCATGTTCCAGAAGGAAGACACATATTTCCAGATTTATCTGTAAAAGAAAATTTATTTTTAGGAGGTTATTTTTTAAATCAAAAAGAAATTAAAGAAAGATTAGATTATGTTTTTTCTATTTTTCCAATTTTAAAAGAAAGAATAAATCAAAAAGCTGGATCTCTTTCTGGTGGAGAACAACAGATGCTTGCAATTGGAAGAGGTCTTATGGCAAAACCAAAAATACTACTTTTAGATGAACCATCTCTTGGGCTTGCTCCTATTGTTATTACAACAATATTTAATATTTTATTTGATCTTTCAAAAAAAGAGGGTTTATCAGTTCTTCTTGTTGAACAAAATGCAAAGAAGGCACTAGCAATATCAGATAGGGCGTATATTTTAATGAATGGAATGATAATTCTTTCAGGAAATAGTTCAGAACTTAAAGAGAGAGAAGAAGTTAAGAAACTTTACTTAGGGAGGTAAAGATGATTCTTTTGAATTTAATTTTTAGAGGTCTTATTAATGGTTCAATATATTGTTTAACAAGTATGGGTATTGTTTTAATTCTTTCTACAACAAATGTTATGAATTTTGCTCAAGGTGATATGGGAATGCTCCTTGCATATTTTGCTTTTTTCCTTCTTTTAAGAAATATGCCTTACCCAGTTGTTATGGTTTTAACAATTTTACTTGGACTTGTTTTGGGAATTTCTCTTGAGAAATTTTTAATGAGTAGAGCAAGAAAAGTTTCTCACATTGGAATGGTAATGATTACTCTTGCTTTAACAATGATTTTCGAAGGATTTATAGGATATTTTTTCGGAACAGTTCCAATGCTTTTTCCAAAAGCTGTTTCAGGACCTCCAGTTAATATAGGAGGAGTTATTTTAGATAGACAAGATATTTTTACTTTTGTTGTTTCAATTTTTGTTTTACTTATCTATTTTACTCTTTTATATAGAACAAAAATAGGAATTGCTTCAAGAAGTATATCACAAGATGAATATGGGGCGAAAATTCTTGGAATTCCAATAAATTCAATTTATCTTTTTATTTGGTCATCTGCATTTGCAATTGCAGGACTATCTGGAATGCTTGTTGCTCCTAGACTTTCACTTGAACCAACATTTATGATAGTGATTCAACTAAAAGGTTTTATGGCAGCAGTTTTGGGAGGAATGAACTCCATTGTCGGTGCAGTTTTAGGAGGTTTCCTACTTGGAATAATAGAAAATTTAGTTGCTTTTTATATTCCTCAAATTAAAGATAGTTTTTCACTAATTTTAATTGTACTTGTTCTTCTTTTCTTACCGAGTGGTATTTTTGGAAAAAGAGAGGTAAGGAGAGCATAATATGAAAAAGTATTTACCTTATATTTTATTAATTTTTGTATTATTTTTGCCATTAATTTTTAAAGCAAGACCATCTTTAATAGGATATCTTAATTTAGTTTTAATATTAGGTATTTCAGCCCAAGGGTTAAACCTTCTTTTAGGAATTGGAGGTCAAATTTCTTTAGGCCATGCTGCATTTATGGCAATTGGTGGTTATACATCTGCAATTCTTGTTATGAACTACAATTTTCCATTTATAATTGCAATGATTTGTGGTATTTTACTTTCTGCATTTTTTGGTTTAATAATTGGATTTCCTTCTCTTAGACTCAAAGGTTTTTATCTTGCAATTGCAACTATGGCGCTTGGAAGTGTTGTTCAAGATGTGATAAAAAGATTGAATATAACAGGTGGAGATCATGGATTAAGAAATATTCCCTCTATTAAAATTTTTGGTTTTGAATTTACATCTAACACATCAAGATTTTATTTAATACTTGCTTTATTTATAATTATAATTATTATTTCAAGAAATTTTGTAAAGAGTAGGAGTGGCAAATCTTTAATTGCAATGAGAGATTCAGAGTATGGTGCATTAACTGTTGGAATAAATATAACTAAAGCAAAACTTCTTGCTTTTGTTCTTGCTTCTTCTTTTGCAGGTCTTGCTGGTGTTTTATATGCTCATACGATTTCATACTTACATCCAATGAATTTTGGTCTTGCTTTATCTGTTGAACTTTTAGCAATGATAATAATTGGTGGTTTAGCAACACTTTGGGGTCCAATTTTAGGTTCTCTTATGTGGATAATGCTTCCACTTATAATAGGAAGTAGATTTGAAATGTTATCAAATGTATTTTTTGGGATTGCAGTAATTCTTGTAGTTTTGTTCCTTCCAAGAGGTCTTTCTGAAATAATTTTTAAGATAAGAGAGAGGATAAAGTTTATAGAATGAATAAAAGTGCTCTTTCTAAAAAAGGAGAGGCAACAAGAAATAGAATTATAGAAAATGCAATAAAAGTTTTCAGAGAATATGGTTTTAGTGAAAGTTCAATTAAAAAAATTGCCGAATCAGTTGGATTAAAAAACTCTTCAGTTTATAGATATTTTAAAAATAAAAAAGATCTATTTAATTTTATAATTAAAGATTTTGAAAATAGATTAATTGAAAGAGTTAAAGAGAGAATTAAAGAAGAAGATAAAATTATTGATAAGATAGAAAGATTTATAATTGAATATATTGGATTTATAAAAGATAATAGAGAAATTTATGATATTTTTAGAGAGGCAGAATTTGTTAACCTTTCACTTACAAAATATTATTACAAAAAACTTGTAAATATTCTTATAGAGATTTTTAATGGAAAAATTAAAAAATGTGATTGCGAAGCACTTTCTTATTCAATTCTTGGATCATTTTATTTTATAATAATAAATTATTTTATTTGGGAAGATAAAGATTTAAGTGATAAACAAATTAAATCTCTTTTAGAATTTATAAAATATGGAATAGATAGAAAAGGAGATTTTGTTCCATATTTAATTGAAGAGAAAAAATTCAAAGAAGAAGAAAAGAAAGAAAAAGAGAAAAGAGGAGATCGGACAAAAGAGAAAATTTTAAGGATTTCTGAAAAACTTTTTGGGAAAAAAGGTTTTTCAAAAACACACATATCACATATTGCAAGAGAATCAAATATAGGAATAGGAACAATTTATCTATATTTTAAGACAAAAAAGGAACTCTTAAAAGAGGTTGTCTCTTATCTAAATAAATCTTTAAGAGATTATATTAGTTATTATATAAAGGATTTTAAAGATAGAAGAGAAATTGAAAATGCTGGTTTTCAAGCCTTTTTCTATTTGTTTAAAAATTTAGGTTATAGATATAGAATAGTAAGAGAGTCTGAATTTGTAGATAAAGAAATTGGGTCATGGTATTACAAAAGAATATCATTTTCCTACACAAAAAGATTAAATGAAGGAATGGAAAAAGGTGAAATAAAAGAGTTAGACCCTGAAATTTTATCTTTTTCTCTTATGGGAATAGGTCACACTTTAGGAATGAGATATTTTGTTTTAAAAAATGATGGAGATATTAAAAAAGATTCTATTTTGACAACTCTAAATTTTATAATGCATGGTCTTAACTATTTTTTAATGGAGGAAAATTATGAAAAAAATTGATGAGTATAAGAGAAAATTAATTTCAATAGATGAACTTTTAAATAAAATTAAAGATGGTGAAACAATAGTAGTAGGCCTTGGTGGTTCTCAACCATTCGGTTTTTTATCAAATCTTCACAAGATAAAAGATAGAGTAAAAAATGTAAAAATAATAACATGCTTATTACTTAAAGATTATGAATTTTTAAAATACACTGGAAGAGAGGAGACACCATTCATACTTGAAAGTTGGTATTTATCTGATTTTGAAAGAAAAGTTTACAATGAAGGTAGAGCAACTTATATTCCAAATAACCTTCATAGAGCAGGAATAGAGAAAATTTCAAATGAAAAAATTGATTATTTTATAGGAACTGCAACGCCAATAGATGAAAAAGGTTTCTTTTCTTTATCACTTTCACTTGTTTATGAAAAAGAGATGATTGAAAATGCAAAAGTTAGGATTTTAGAAATAAATGAAAATTTACCAAAAACTTTTGGAGATACATCTATCTTTATAGATGAAGTTGATTATATAATAGAGAACACAATACCTCTTCCTGAATTTCCATTTATTGAACCAACTGAAACTGAAAGAAAAATTGGAGAGTTCATATCAGACCTTATAGAAAATGGTTCAACTATTCAACTCGGTATTGGTGGAATTCCGAATGCAATAACAAAATTTTTGATGGATAAAAAAAATTTAGGAATTCATACAGAGATGATAACAGATGGAATGGTTGATCTTGTTGAAAATGGTGTTGTAACAAATAGAGAAAAAACAATCTGGAAAGGAAAAACAATTGGCACTTTTGCACTTGGAACAAAAAAACTTTATGATTTTATAAATAATAATTTATCTGTTGAACTTCATAGAGGTTCAGTTGTTAATGATCCTTATATAGTAAGACAAAATAATAAAATGATAAGCATAAACACATCTCTTATGGTTGATTTAACAGGTCAAGTTTGTTCTGAATCTTTTGGATGGAAACAATTTACAGGCACTGGTGGCCAACTTGATATGCATAGAGGTGCTCAGATGTCGAAAGGTGGAAAGGGAATAATTGCTTTAAGATCAACTGCAAAAGGAGGTGAAGTTTCAACAATTGTTCCAGTTTTACCTGAGGGTAGTTATATAACTGTTCCAAGACAAGACACTGATATTGTTGTGACTGAATTTGGAGTTGCAAAACTTAAAGGTAAAAGCACAAGAGACAGAGCTCTATCTTTGATAAATATTGCACATCCAGATTTTAGGGATAAACTGATTTTTGAAGCAAAAAAATTAAATTTAATATAAAGGAGGTTTATTTTTAAAATGAGTGAAGTTTTTATAAGTTTACCATTAAGAACTCCAATTGGAAAATATGGGGGAAGTTTAAAAGATATTGAGGCACCGAGACTTGCAGGTTTTGTTATAAAAGAGATTCTAAATAGAAGTAAGTTAAATCCTCAAGATATAGATGATGTTATTTTAGGAAATGTAGTTACAGCTGGTGAAAAGATGAATCCTGCCCGTCAAGCAGCTATTTTTGGAGGAGTTAGTGATTTTGTTCCTGCATTCACTTTAAACAGAGTTTGTGGTTCAGGTCTTCAAGCAGTAATCTCAGGTGTTATGGAAATTGAAGCACTTTATGCAAAAGTTGTAATTGCTGGTGGAATGGAAAATATGGATATGTGTCCATATCTAATTATGAATGGAAGATGGGGTTATAAAATGGGCGATGGTGTTATTTACGATTCGATGTTAAGAGATGGATTAAATGATGCTTTTACAGATAAACATGCTGGTTTAATAACAGAAGAGTTTTTAATTCCAAAATATGGAATTTCAAGAGAAGAGCAAGATAAGTTTGCTTATGAAAGTCATATGAAAGCATCAAAAGCACAAGAAGAAGGAGTTTTTAAAGATCAAATTGTCCCAATAAATTTAAAAGATGGAACAATTTTTGATTTTGATGAATCAGTTAGAAAAGATACAACAATAGAAAAACTCTCAAAACTTAAACCAGCATTTAAAAAAGATGGAACAATTACAGCAGGAAATGCTCCGGGACTAAATACAGGTGCAGCATGTATGATTTTATCAAATTATGAAAAAGCAAAAGAATATAACTTCGATATTTTTGGAAGAGTTGTATCTTATGGAGTTAGTGCAGTTGACCCTAATATGTTTGGAATTGCTCCAGTTTATGCGATTAAAAAAGCACTTGATAGAGCTAATTTAAAAATAGATAATATTGACATATTTGAAATAAATGAAGCTTTTGCAGCAATTGCATTAGCAATTAAAAAAGATTTAGGAATTCCTGATGAAAAGCTTAATGTCAATGGAGGAGCGATTGCTTTAGGTCATCCAATTGGAGCAACTGGTGCTATTTTAGTTGTAAAACTTCTACATGAACTTAGAAGAAGAAAAGGAAAATATGGGGTTGCATCTCTCTGTATTGGGGGAGGTCAGGTGCTAGCAATAATAGTTGAAAGGGTATGAGTGAAAAACCAATTTTTGATGATATAGCAAATTATTATGACAAATGGTTCGAAACTCCACTTGGTAGAAAAATATTTGAAAGTGAAAAAAGAGCAATAGAAAATTTAATTGAAAAAGGAGAAGGAAAACTTGCTCTTGATCTTGGGATTGGAACAGGACTTTTTACTCAAATTTTAAGAGATAAAGGTTATAAAGTTATTGGAATTGATATTTCAGAGGAGATGCTTAAAATTGCAAAATTAAGGGGGTTTGAGGTAATAAAACATGACTTTAATGAACCTCTTCCTTTTGAAAATAACTATTTTGATTTAGTTTTTTCAATGACCTCAATAGAATTTCTTAAAGATCCAAGAAAACTTTTTAATGAGACAAGAAGAGTTTTAAAAGAAAATGGCCTTTTTTTACTCATAACTTTAAATTCGCTCTCTTTTTGGGCAATTAAAAGAAGAATAGAGGGAATTTTTAATAAGAATAACCTATTTAATAAAGCAAAGTTTTATTCTCCAAATTCTTTAAAAAACTTTTTTAGAAATGGTTGGGAAATATTAAAATGTGAAAGCAAAACTTTTATTCCTCCATGGAACCCAATATTTCCAAATTTTTGGGAGAAGTTCTTTTCAAAAATTTTTCCTTTTTCAGGTGCTATTTCTATTATTTTATTAAAGAAAAAATAAGGAGGTGCATTCTTGATTGGAGCACAAGTAAGTATTTATCCATTAAGAGAAAAAACTATTACTGAAACTCTAAATATTTTTTGGGAAGAGTTAAATTCAAGAGGAGTTCAATATGAAATTAATTCTTTCTCAACAATTATTTGGATGGAGGAAGAAGAACTTTTTAAATTTTTGAATGATGCTTACAAAAAATTAAAAGAAAAAAGCATTGTTATGATTATCACAATTTCTAATGTTTGCCCTAAAGTTCCTTAAATTATAGAAATAAATATTAAAATTTAATATAATTTTAATAGTTTATGAAAAAAGTTTTTTTAGTTTTTAGAAAATTATTATCTTTAACTATTATTTTTTTGTTTTTATTCTCTATAACTCCAAAAACAAAATCATTTGAAACATTAAAAGAAACTATTATAGTTTTTGAGGCATCATCACTTCCTGAATCTTTTAAAATTTTTAAAGAATTAAAAGAAAGCGAAGGATTCAATATTATTACTCTTAATATAAATTCTCTCAAAGAGAGTGATAAAGTTGAAGGGTTAAGAAATTATTTAAAGGAAAATTATAATAAGTTAAATATAAAGTATCTTTTAATAGTGGGCTCAGATAAAATTTTTCCAATGAAAAGATTGTATCCAAGGGGAAGCAATACTCATGATCAATTTGATGGAGATTTTGAAGAAACTCCTTCTGATATTTATTTTGTTGACCCTTTTGAAGATTTTGATAAAGACAAAGATGGAGTTTTTGGAGAATATCCTGACGATAATATAAAAATTGATACATACATTTATGTTGGAAGAGTTCCTTTTGACAATACAAAAACTTTAAATGACTACTTTTCAAAACTTACACAATTTCAAAAACTTTCTTTTAAAGAGAAAAATTATGCACTACTTATAGGTGCATATTTATCTTTTAAAGGTGAAACTTGGTATGATAGGGTCCTTGAAAATGAAGATGGCGGAGAATTTATGGAGATGATTGCTAATGATTTCTTAATAAAAAATGGAATCACACCAATAAGAATTTATGAAAAAGGTGGTACTCTTCCATCATTTTATTTTTCAGATTATTCACTATCAGATAATAAATTTTCAGAACTATTGAAATCAAAAATTTTTGGATTAATAAACTTAAATGCACATGGAAGCCCTTATGGAGTTGCTGGTTATAGATGGGATGACTCTGATAAAAATTTTCTCTTTTCAAAAGAGGAATCTAAATTTTACTCAATTCTAAACATATCAGATATTCCAAACGACTTTTTAGGAGGAGTTTTCTTTGCATCTTCATGTCTTACTGCTTTTCCTGAGAGTGAGATAAATTTAGCAAGAGAATATCTTTCAAAAGGTGGAGCAGCGTATATTGGAAGTACTAGAATTTCTTGGGGTCCAACTTATTGGAGAAACATTAATGATGGAGGACTTTTAACAATTAATTACCTTTTTGTTAAAAATTTTATTGATAGAAAAATGAGAGTTGGAGATGCATTTTGGGAAAGTATTAAGGAGTATCACACTAATTATTTTGATAAAGATAAAGAAGATCCAATTGATGCTGCACAAATGAATACTTTCACACATAATCTCTTTGGAGATCCAACATTAAAACTTTATCTTGAGGATAATTCTTTTTCTTTAAATACAGATAAATACACAAGATCATCTTTTGATGGTGATTTAATTTTCGTAAATACTTTTATAAATAAAGGTAAAAATTATAACAAAGAAATAAATTTTGAAGGTTTAAATTTTGTTGATGGAGGTTTTATTGTTAAAAATAATGAAAATTATTTTAAAATTGAAAATTATAATTTTGAGATAAGATTAAAGAAATTGAAAGAAGAGGAGTTAATATATCTTTATAAAATTGAAAAGGAAGATAAATTAATTTTAAAATGTTTAAGTGGTGAAGGAAGAATTTTTCTTAGATTTTCATCAAACTTAAAACCTGAGATATCAAAATATTTTGATCCATATAGAAAAATTGGTGTTTTTGATGTAAAGCCACAAGATGAGATCATTTTTAATAAAATTAATAATGATTCATATTTTATTGAGTCTTCAGATGATAAAGTCATTATTTTAAAAGAAAAGATTTTTGACTATAATGGAGATAAATTTATAAATTTAATAGATTTTTACATTTTTTCAAAACACTTTGGAATTAATAAAGATTTTTCAACTTATAATAAAATCTTTGATATAGATTCAAATGGAACAATAAATGGAATTGATTTGGTTATTTTCTCTTCTAATTATGGTAAAACAAAAAAGGAGGATTAATAAAAATGGAGAGTTCTTTGATAAAAAAGATTGGACTAAAGATTCAAGAGATAAAAGAGGATGAAAGAGAAAAGTTTTTTAACCTAGAATTTATATTTAACTCTTTTAAAGAAACAAGTGGAGTTTTGTTATGGGAAAAAGAAAATAAATCCTATTTTGTTTACTTTTTAAATGGGAAACCTATTTTTAAAGTTTTTTATGAAGATTCAAGAAAAATAACTCAAGATGATGGGGAGAAACTTTTTTTAAATGAAAAAGATGGAATTATTTCTTTTTATAAAATTAATTCAAAGGCAATTATATCAATTTTATCAATTCATTTTGGTGAGATTTTATATAAAGATCTTGATTCAAAAATTGTTGATTTCTCTCAATTTTTAGATTCTCTTGGAGGAAAAAATATAACTGGTCTTTTGGTTATTAAAAATGAAAAAATTGAATTTTTAGTAATCTATGATGGAAAAATTCTTGATATTAAAGATGGTGAAATCTTTATGGAATCACCTCTTTCAACTGAAAGTGAATCAGCCTCTCTTCTTTCATTTGCAAAACTTCTTATGGCAAAAGACACATCAATAACTCTTTATTCTATAGATAAAAATAAGGAATTTAATGAGATAAGTTTGAATATTTTAAAATATGATATTAACAAATTAAAAGAGTTAATAAAAGAAGTTTTAAGAAAAATTTTAAAAGAAAAGATAAGAAAACTTGAAGATATGGTAGATTCAATAAAAACAAAAGAAGATATTGAAGAATTTATTAAAAAAAGTGATGACTTTATTTCTTCACTTTATAATAAAAAAATTTCTGAAGAGTGTAAAAATAGAATATTGGAGTTAATTTAATGACATCTTTACAATCAGTAATTCTTGGAATTATCCAAGGATTAACTGAATTTTTACCAGTATCTTCAACAGGACATATAATACTATTTTCTAAATTTTTAAATATTAAAGAACCACCAATTTTTTATGATTTAACACTTCATCTTGGAACTTTAATTGCAATATTTATTATTTTTTATCCATTCATAATAAAAAATATAAAAAATATTAAACTTATTATTTTGATTGTAATATCAACAATAACAACAGGGTTTTTTTACATAATTTTTAAAAATCCACTTGAAAGCACATTCTCAAATTTTAACCTCCTTCCAATATTTTTTATAATAACTTCAATTTATCTATTTCTCTTTTATCTTAAAAACAAGAGAACAAAATCTATTAAAGAGATAACTCTTTTAGATTCAATAATTATTGGAATATCTCAAGGTTTTGCAATAATTCCAGGAATTTCAAGAAGTGGCTTTACATTTATAACTGCACTTTTATTAGGAATAAAAGATGAAGATGCATTTAGATACTCTTTTCTCTTATCAATTCCTACAATTCTTGGTTCAACTATTTTAAAATATTTTGATTATGTTAAGAGTGGAGAGTTTTTTACTATGAATATATTTCTTTTAGGTTTTTTCGCCTCTTTAATTTTCGGAATAATAGCAATAATTCTTTTTAGAAGTTCAATTTTTAAAAGAAACTTTAGAGTTTATTCATTATATTTAATTATAATTTCAATTATAATAATTATTTGGTTTTGGTAAATATTAATTTTTTTAATAAAAAGGAGGGAAAGATGAGAGAACTTTTGTTAATTCCAGGTCCAACACCTGTAAATGAAGAGGTTCTAAAAGAGATCTCAAAACAACCAATTTCCCACATGAGTAAAGATTTTGGGGAGTATTTAAGAAGATGTGTAGAAGATTTAAGAGTTATCTTTGGAACAAAGAGCGGTCATGTTTTTATAATTCCTGGTTCTGGTACTATTGGTATGGAAATTGCAATTAAAAATTTTTTAGGAAAAGATGAAAAAGCTCTAGTTATTTCTCATGGATTTTTTGGAGATAGGTTTCTTGATATCTTAGAAGAGGATGGTTTTAGTTATGATAAAATACAGAGCATATGGGGAGAAGTTATTGATTTAAATATAATTTATGAAAAATTAAAAAAAGAACACTTCTCATTAATAACCATAACTCATGTTGATACTTCAACTGGAATTCTTGCTCCAATGGAAGATTATATGAAGGTTATAAAAGAGGTATCTCCAGATTCTCTTGTAGTTCTTGATGGAGTTTGTGCAACAGCAGGAGTTGAAGAAAAAATGGATGAATGGGGAGTTGATATTATATTAACAGGTTCTCAAAAAGCACTTGCAGTGCCACCAGGACTTGCTATTCTTGCTGTTTCAGAAAGAGCAATGAAAAAAAGAGAAAGTTTAGGAAAAATTGGATTTTATTATGGAGATCTTCTTCGTTGGAAACCAACAATTGAAGATGCAACAAAGTATTTTGCAACTCATAATACAAATTATACATTTGGATTAAAGAAATCTCTTGAAATAATCTTAAGTGAAGGTTTAGATAAGAGATATAAAAGACATTATGAAAACGCTTCATTTATTAGAGAACTTATGAAAGGAATTGGTTTTGAAGTTTTTGGAAACAAATCTTATCTTGCTCCAACTCTTTCACTTTTTATTTATCCAGATGGAATTGAAGATGAAAAATTTAGAAGTGACCTTAAATCAAAAGGTATAACTGTTGCAGCAGGAATAAAAGATCTTAGAGGAAAAGTTTTTAGAATGGGTCATATGGGTGAAGTAAAGAAAGAAGAACTTCAATATGCTTTTGAGGTAATTAAAGAAGTTGTAAAAAGATAAAAACTTATGATTGGACTTTGCTGGGAAGGGGGAGGAGCAAAAGGGGGGTTTGGGGTAAAATTTCTTTATTTATTAAAAAAAGATTACAAAGATTTAACATTTTCATCTCTTGCAGGAGTTTCGGTTGGTGGCATTAATATTGTACCGCTAATTTTTGATGATTTTGAATTTTTGATGAGTTTATGGAAATTAGTTAAAAGAGATGGAAGATTTATATATAAAAAATTTTTAAGTAGAGAATATGACACAACAAAATTTTATAAATTTGTAGAAATCTTAATAAAAAGAAAAAATTTTTTTGAAAAAATTAAAAACTCAGAAAAAACATTTCTTATTTTTTCAAAAATAAAAAATGGTAAACTTTTAATTTTTACAAACAAAAATTTGAATTTTGAAGATGCAGAAATAATAAAAATTGAAAAAGAGGAAGACTTAAAATATGCAATTCTTGGAACGAGTGCTATTCCAGTTATTTTTCCCGAAGTGAAATATAGAGATTGGATTTTAATTGATGGAGGAGTTGAACATACTTTTCCAATAAAATATCTTTTAAAAGTATCTAATGAAAATAAAATTTTAGGAATTCTTCATGAGAGCCCAGAAAGAAAATTTGTTTCAAATCCAATTAAAGCATTATTTTCACCATTTGCTTATCTTGTTGATAAAATTACATTTGGAATAACTCAAAAAGATTTAGAGGGTTTAATTAAAATAGATGAAAATATTTATGAGTTTGAAAAAAGAAGAATATTTTTAATATATCCAGAAGAGCCTCTTCCTGAAGCTTTAAACTTTTCTTCAAAAGCAATAGAAAAAACATTTTTAATTGCCGAAAAAACCTATTTTAAATTGAAAGATAAAATAATTGAGTTTATAAAGTAGTTATATAAAATATTGAAATTTTGTCTACTTTAGAGTAGACTACTTTAGAGTAGACTATTTGGAGGTCAGGAATTATGTTTATAGATAGAGAGCAGGAACTAGATTATTTAGAAAAATCATATAGAAAAGAAGAATCTCAGTTTATTGTAATATATGGCAAAAGAAGAGTTGGAAAAACTGAATTAATTAAACAATTTATTAAAAATAAACCCCACATATATTTTCTTGCACAAAAAATTAGTGAATATGATAATTTAAAAATATTGGGCAGACTGGTTGGAGATTTTTTTAATGACAAAATTTTAAAAATTTCTGGATTTTTAAATTGGCAATTATTTTTTGAATATTTAAATGATAAGATAAAAAATAAGATTATAATTGTGATAGATGAATTTCCTTATTTAGCAGAGATAAATAAAGGAATATCATCAATTTTTCAAGCAGGATGGGATGAGTATTTAAAACAAAAACCAATATTTCTTATCTTGTGTGGTTCAAGTATAGGAATGATGGAAAAAGAGATTCTTTACTATAAAGCTCCATTATATGGAAGAAGAACAGGTCAAATTTTCTTAAAACCATTCGATTTTTATAATTCATCTAAATTTTATCCAAATCTATCTTTTGATGAAAAAATTAATTTTTATTCGATAACGGGTGGAAATCCATCATACTTATTAAAATTTAATGAAAAAAAGTCTCTTAAAGAAAATATTAAAGAGAATTTATTAACACCTCAATCTGAACTTTATAATGAAGTTGAGTTTATTCTAAGGGAAGAGTTAAGAGAACCAAGAAATTATTTTTCAATAATAAAGGCAATATCTTTAGGAAAAACAAAAATCAGTGAAATAATAAATGAAACTGGATTTCAAAAAAGTATAATTCATAAATATTTATTTGTTCTTGAAGATCTGCAAATTATAAAAAAGGAGATTCCAGTTACTGAAAAAAATCCATTAAAATCAAGAAAAGGTATATATAAAATTGAAGATCAATTCTTTAAATTTTGGTTCAGATATATCTTACCAAATAAAAGTTTAATAGAAGAAGGAGAAATAGAGAAAGTTTTAAATTTAATTTTAGATGATTTTAATATTTTTGTCTCAGAAGTCTATGAAAGTGTTGCTATAGATATTTTAAAATCTTACAAATATTTATTTTTTGATTTTGATAAAATCGGAAAATGGTGGGATAAGAATGAGGAAATAGACATAGTTGCATTTTCTGAAAAGGAAAACAAAATTTTATTTGGTGAAGTAAAATGGACAAATAAACCAATTGGAATTAATATTTTTGAAGAATTAAAAAGAAAATCAAGACTTGTGGATTGGAATATAAATAAAAGATTAGAATATTTTTGTATTTTTTCAAAGAGTGGTTTTACAGATGAGTTAATAAAGATTGCAAAAAAAGAAAAAATTTTTCTTTTTCATAAAGATAATTTAATTTAAGTTTTATAATTGTTATAATTTTTTTATGGAGGTGAATTATGAAACTAAAAGGAAAAAGGGTTGCGCTTTTTGTTGAGAAATTATACAATGAGCATGAATTTTGGTATCCATATTATAGGTTCAAAGAAGAGGGTGCTGAGGTTAAAGTTATCGCTCCAAACATTGAAATTTATCATGGAAAATATGGTGGTCTTCCAGTTAAACCAGAATTGACAAGTAAAGAAATAGATACAAAAGATTTTGATGCAGTTTTTATTCCTGGTGGTTATTGTCCAGATTATCTCAGAGCACATAAATCTGTGACTGATTTTGTAAGAAAAATGTATGAAGAGGGAAAAGTTGTGGCATCAATTTGTCATGGTGCATGGGTTTTAATTTCAGCAGGAATAACAAAAGGAAAGAAAATAACATCAACTCCTACAATAAAAGATGATGTTATAAATTCAGGAGCAGAATTTGTTGATAAAGAGGTTGTTGTTGATGGAAATATAATAACTTCAAGAACTCCAGATGACCTTCCATTTATGCTTCCAGAGATTATAAAGAAATTATCAAAATAATAATTGAAAAAATTTGACTTTAGAATAATATTACTAATTATTTTTCTTATTTTTATTTTAATTGGCATTTTTAACAAAGAATATCTTGAAGTCCTTAAAAATGCAGTATTAATTTGTTTTTCATGCATTGGAATTCAATAAAAAATTTTTTTACAGATAAAAAAAGAAAAATAACTCAGTTTATTTTTTTAATTTTGTTTAATATTCCATTTTTATCTCCATTTTTAAAAAGAGTTCCAATGCCAGTTTTACATTGTTATTCATGTCCTTTAGCCTCTTTTGCTTGTCCAGTTGGAACTATTCAACATCTTATTGTTGTTAGAGATTTTCCATTTTATACACTTGGAGTAATCTCTTTTATTTATATTTTTTTAGGAAAACTTTCATGTGGATTTATGTGTCCATTTGGATTTTTCCAAGATCTTCTTTTTAAAATAAAAACTCGGTTTAAGATTAAACCAAAAATAAAAAACCTATTATTAGTAAAATATGGAGTTCTTTTTTCACTTGTTATATTGGGTCCTTTAATTTTTTATGAAACACTTTTTTGTAAAGTTTGCCCTGCTGGAACACTTACTGCTGGAATACCTCAAGTTATAATTAATCCATCTCTGAGAGGTTTAATTGGTCCTCTTTATATATCTAAAATAGTTGTCCTTTTATTTTTTATCATTTGGTTTATTTTTGAAGAAAGGCCATTTTGTAATTACTTATGCCCTCTTGGTGGATTCATTGGTGTATTTAATAAAATATCTTATTTAAAAATTGAGGTAAATTTAGAAAAGTGTATAAAGTGTTTTAAATGTGAAAAAATTTGTCCATTTTCAATAACAACTTTTAAAGATCCAAATAATATAAATTGTATAAGATGTGGTAAATGTATTGATATATGTCCAACTGTAGCACTCTCTTTTAAATTCAATAAAAAAAATTATAATTAAATAAATGGAAGTCAAGAAAAAATTAGGAGACATTTTATTAGAAAGAGGAGTATTAACAAAAGAACAACTAGAAGACGCTTTAAAGGAGCAAGAGAAAACAGGTGTTCCTCTTGGTCAAATTTTAATTGATAGAGGAATTATATCACCTGGAGTTTTGGGAGAAATATTATCTATTCAATCAGGAATTGAATATAAACCAGTTTCAGAAATATATATTTCCCCCGATTCAATAAATTTAATTCCTGAAGCAACAATTAAAGAAAAAAAGGTATTTCCAATAAGAAAAGAAGAAGACACTCTTTATATTGCAATTCTTCCTCCAGTAAATCCAATTGTTCTTGATGATATAAAGGCAATGACAGGTTTAAAAATAAAACCAATTATTGTTACTGATACAGAGTTTCAAAGATTATTAAATCAATATTTTAATATAAAATCTTTTGCTTCAAAAACTCTTCAAGGTTTAAGAAGAGAAGAGAGAGAAAATGAATTAATAACAGTTGAAACTCCAATTGTAAAATTTGTAAATACAGTTATAAATGATGCTATAAGTCAAAATGCATCTGATATACATTTTGACCCATATCCAGAATTTACAAGAGTAAGATATAGAATTGATGGAATGCTTCATGACACAATGAACATTCCTGCAGGAGTTGATGATCAAGTTTTATCAAGAATAAAAATTATGGCTGGAATGGATATTGCAGAAAAAAGAAGACCTCAAGATGGAAGATTTTCAATGAAAATAAAAGACAAAGATTATGATTTTAGAGTTTCTTCAATAGGAACTCGCTTTGGAGAAAAATTAGAGATAAGAATTTTAAATAAAGCAAGAGTTTTAATTGAATTAGGTAGATTAGGTTTAAATGAAAAGCAACAAAAAATTTATGAAAAAATAATAAAAAATCCTTATGGAATGGTTTTAGTTACTGGACCAACTGGTTCAGGAAAAACAACAACTCTTTATGCAACACTAAACAAGTTAAACACTCCTGAAAAAAGTATTTTTACTATTGAAGACCCTATTGAGTATGATCTTCCAGGAGTAATTCAGATGCAAGTAAATCCTAAAGCAGGTCTTACATTTTCAACTGGTTTAAGAAGTATATTAAGACTTGACCCAGATATTATAATGGTTGGAGAGATAAGAGATATTGACACTGCAAAAATTGCAGTTGAAGCAGCACTTACAGGCCATCTTGTTTTTTCAACACTTCACACAAATGATGCGCCATCAACTCTTGTAAGACTTCTTGATATTGGAATAGAACCATATTTAATATCATCTGTTATGATTGGAGTTGTTGCTCAAAGATTAGTTAGAACAATTTGTCCATCATGTAAAATTGATTACAAACCAACAAAAGAAGAGTTAGAAATTGTTTTTGGAAGAGTGCCTGAAAGAGAAATTAAATTTAAAAGAGGAAAAGGTTGCCCTGAATGCAATTATACAGGTTATAGAGGAAGAACTGGAGTTTTTGAAGTTTTACCTATAACAAAAAATTTAAGAGACCTTATAAAAGGAAGAGAATCAACTGATACATTAAGATATGAAGCAGAAAAAGAGGGAATGGTTCCACTTATAAATGCTGGCTTTGAAAAAGTTTTAAATGGAACTACTACTCTTGAAGAGGTTTTAAGAGTAATAAGGATAGAAGAATGAGAGTAAAGTATCTTGGAAGAGATAGGGAAGGGAACCCTGTAAGGGGAGAAATTGAAGCAAATGACCTTAAAGAAGCAAAAGAAATTCTTCAAACAAGAGGAATTTATATTATTGATTTAAAAGAGCTAAAGACAAGAGAGTTTTCTATACAAAAATTAAAACCACAAGAATTAATTTTTTTATCAAGACAACTATCACTTTTACTTCGTTCAGGTGTCACAATAATTCAATCGCTTGAAATAATTCAAGAGAATATAAAAAATAAAAATTTTAGAAATGTAATTCAAAAATTAAGAGAGCATATTTTAGGAGGCGAATCTCTTTCTGAAAGTTTAAGAAATTTTAAAGGTGTTTTTCCAGAAATTTTCATTGAGGTTGTAAGAGTTGGTGAGTTTACTGGTAATCTTGATGAAGTTCTTTTAAGAATTTCAGATTTTCTTGAAAAAGAAGAGGAGTTAAGAAGAAAGGTAAAAAATGCTTTAATTTATCCTGAAATTGTTGTTGGAACAATAATAGTTGCAATTATATTTCTTCTTTTAACAATAGTCCCAATTTTTGTAAATCTATTTACTAGTTCTGGTGTTAAGCTTCCATTACCAACAAGAATACTAATTGGAATTTCAAATGGAATAAAAAATTATTGGTGGATTATTTTACCAGTAATAATTATAATTGTTTTTCTTTTTAATTTATATAGAAGAACAAAAAGTGGCAAAAAACAAATTGATACTCTCCTTTTTAAAATGCCAACAATTATTGGTAAAATATATAGAGAAAATATTTTTTTAAGAATATCTCATACACTTGAAACTTTAATTAGAAGTGGAATTCCACTTGGAGATTCATTTGAATTACTTTCTCGTGTTAGCGGAAATGAGGTTATAAGAGAAAGTTTAATAAACACAAGAGAGAAAGTGATGGCTGGAATGAGTATTAGTAGAGCAATGCTTGAAGAGAAAATCTTTCCAATGCTTTTTGTAAGGATGATTTCTGTTGGTGAAGCTGGAGGTAATCTTGAAGAGGTCCTTTCACAAATGGAAAGATATTTTGAAAGTGAACTTGATAATGATATAAAAAGATTTATTGCACTTCTTGAACCAGCATTAACAATAATTTTAGGAATTTTAGTTGCATTTATAGCATTTTCAATTTATCTTCCTCTTTTTGATATGGTAAGACTAATTAAAGGTGGGGGTTAAAAATAAGGTATTGAGATTGATAAATTAAAATTTATAAATTCTTTTGATTCAGTATAGGATAGATTATTAATAGATATAAATTTATTTAAATTTTCTATATAATCTAAAAATTTATAAAAACCTTCTAAATTTCCATCAAAAGTTATATATAAATCTATATTAAAATAGTTCTTATTCTCTAATATTCTTTTTTCTTCACTTATTGACATATCAATATTTTTAAGTCCAAAG
Source organism: Caldisericia bacterium (assembly GCA_026414995.1). Classification (NCBI taxonomy): domain Bacteria; kingdom Pseudomonadati; phylum Caldisericota; class Caldisericia; species Caldisericia bacterium. The sequence goes on from JAOAHY010000017.1 coordinate 25,304, forward strand.
TTTGACATTGTTAAAGGAAGAGTTGAGATAAATTTTTCAGTCTCATCTTTTTTAAAAAGTTTATTTTGAGTTTCTTCTAAATAAATCTTTATATTTTCACTTTCCTTACTCATAGTGTTTAGCATAACAAAATTTTCACTTTTATTTTGAAGTTCTTGAGATTTAGAATTTAGTAAATTTATATTTTTTCTCCAAATAATAAACTCATATCCAACAAAAACTACAAAAATAAAAATTTCAATAATTAAGACATATAAAAGTTTTTTTATTGTTTTCTTTATTTTTGGAACATACTCTTTTATCATTTTTTAACTCCTAAAATTTCAATTGTTGTAAAAGAGATGCCATCTGAGGACCTATCTATTCCTCTTAAATTTATTTCATTAAAAATTTCACTTGTTTCTAATCTTCTTCTAAATTCATAAATTGATGCAATACTTTTTGAACTTATTTTTAAAGAGAAATTTAATTCATTAGAGAAACTAAAATTTAAAATTGTTATTTCTTGAGGTTTCCTCTTAATAATTTCATCTAAATAATATTTTAAATTTACAATTTTATAATTTGATAAAATATCTTCAAGCTCTTTTTTCTTTGTATTTAACTCTTTATATTCAACTTCAATTCCTTTTAAATTTTCAAGAGACCTTTCAACATTTTGTAAATTTGAGTTTATACTTTTTATAGATTCATTTGTAAGAGAAATAGAGTTAATTAAATAAATTGATAGTCCAATTAAAAGAAATGCAAGTAAAATAGATGATAAAATAAGGAAGAAAACTTTTACTTCATCTTTTCTTTTTTCAAGGATATCTTTTGGAATTAAATTGATTTTTAATTTATCCTCAAGATTAAAAAGAGATAATCCAATTGGTGTTGAAAAGTAATATTCTCTTTGAGGCAAAATCTCACCTAAAATTGTCTCAATTCCAAATCTTTGTTTTATTTCATCAAAAATTTCATTTGCTCCTTTATCTATTCCAGATAAAATAATTCTTTCAATTGGCTTTTTCTCTTCTCTTGAAAAGTAAGATATTGTATTTGAAATTTCATTTAAAAAGAGCATTTTATTTTCATTTAAATTATCTAAACCAATATCAAACTCTCTAAATTGATTTATCTCTCCATCAAAAAAGTAAATTAATGTTGTTTTTTTAAAACTTATATAAACAAAAACTCCACTTCCTTTAAAAAGGTCTTTTTTGAAAATTTTAGTTGCTCTAAAAGAGGAAATAGAAGGAAGGTCAACATTTTTAACTTCTAATCCTAAAGAACTTAAAAATTTAATGTGATTTTCAACTAAACTTCTTGGTGAAGCAACAATAAGATATCTTCCCCTATTTTCTTCAATTTTTAATCTAAAAATATTAACTATTGGAAAATCTCCTTCAAATATTTTGTAGGTACTTAACTCATCAATAACAATTTTTTTAAGGTCTTCTTCTGGCATAAGAGGATAATAATTCACTCTTACAAAAACATCTTCATCAGGAATTGAAAATGATGTTAACCTTGTTTTGACTTTGCTTTCTTTTAAAAATTTTTTTATTTTTGTTTTTATATCTTTATCATAAATATTTCCTATATAACCTTCCCTAATATTTATTATAGAAACTTTTCCTTTTCTTACTCTACTTTCAACTAATTTTGCACCATCTTTTGTTAATGTTAATCCTAAAACTCTTTCCATTTTTACTTCACATTTCTTAATTTTACCATTGTTGTCAAACTAAATTCAGGGTTAATGGTGCCTTGTGGTACCTGTCTTGGTGAACCTTTTATTGAAATTTCAACCAATCTTACCTTATCAGGTTGACCATATGGAAGAGAATTATTTTTTTCATCATAATATTTAAAACTTAATTCTAAATAAATAGATTCACTTACAGGTGTCTCAGGATTGTTATAATATGGGGTATATTTTTTTCCAAAATCATCTGTTCTTACAATAAATCCATTATCTAATTCATAAACAATTTTTCTTGTTTTTGTTTCTATTGAAATAATAAATCCAATTGATTTTTCCTCTGAAATAAAAATTGAATTTGCTTGTCTTAAAAGAGTTTCTATTTCATTAATAGCATCTGTTACTACTTCAACTGTTTTTGGATATGGTTTACCTACTGTATAATTTTTAATTGTTTGATTAAAAAATAATACTATTGGCACAATAAGGATTCCAATAATTAACATTGCAATAACTATTTCAATTATTGTAAAACCTTTTCTCATATTAAAGCACCTATTTAATATTCTATACATATATTATCTAAATAAATGGGGCTATTTCTTGCACTAGCC
>JAOAHY010000018.1 GCA_026414995.1 Caldisericia bacterium
GATGTGTATAAGAGACAGGATATATATTTATAATAGTACAACTCATCAATATGTCAGAGGTGAATTTCCTGCAGTATCCTCTATTGAAGTTACTCTTGCTTTAATAGAAGCAGCGGAAAGATTAAATTTTCCTTATCATATTGGAATTGCAGCATCAACTGATGCATTTTATACTGGACAAGGAAGGCCAGGTTTAAATGATTACATACCTTCTTTTGCAAAAGAAATTTTTAATGATATGAAAATAGCTGGAGTAACTAACTTTGAAATGGAAACTTCCACTTTATTTGTTTTATCCTCTATTTACAAATTGAGAGCAGGTTCTGTATGTGTTGTTATTGCAAACAGAATTACAAATGAGTTTCAATATGTAGGAGAAGAGAGAGCAATTCTTGTAGCAAATGAAGCAGTAAAAATTTTGAGTGAATGGGATGAAATAAAAAACAATAAAGGAAAGAAAATATTTTTCCCTGGCTTATTGAAATAAAATTACATAAGGATACTTATCGCTTTAAAAATTAAATTTTGATTTTCTGGAAAACTATTTTTGATATATATGAAACCCATAAACCCAAAATAAGATAAAGAATATACAAAAACAAAATATTATAAATAAAACTTGATATATAAATTAAAATTAACAGAGTAGTTAATCCAATTAACTCTCTTAAAAAAATATTTTTAATATTTAAATTTTTATCTTCTTGTTCTCTATAAAATAAAGTCCCTAAAAGAAGACCTGAAAAAGGAGACAAAAGGTTAGAATATTCTTTTATTAAAAATGAAAAAATAAATAATAAAATTGGAATAAAATAACTAAATTTATCTTTTAGAAACTTTTTAATTAAATTATCTACAAAATCAAAAAATAAAAATAAAACTATAAAACCAATTGTTATACCTCCAATAATATCCAACACAAAGTGAAGCGATAAATATAATCTTGAAATTGAAATAAGTGATACCATTAAAATTGATAAAATAAGTAATATTTTCTTTTTAAAAATTTTAAAAAGTGAAAACCAAAAAACAACTGAATTTTGAGAGTGTCCACTTGGAAATCCAAATTCCTCTTTTCCTATTGATTTTTCATAAATTGGATTAAAGATTTCAGCACTTGGTCTTGGAAGTTTTAATATATTTTTAATTATTGTATTTATAGAAAAAGATATGAATAGTAAAAAAACAATTTTTAATGATATTCTATTATTGAAAATGAAAAAAATAAAGGAGATTGTTAATAGATAAAATTCAAAACTTCCAAGATCTGTAATAAATATAAAAATTTTATTCAAAAAAGGGGTTCTTATATTTTCAAAAAATTTTAAAATGTTAAATTCGAACATATATTTCAGAATATCACAATTTTGTTATAATAAATCATTATGAGAAAAGAAGATCTAATTCTTTTTTTGCCACCATTCTTATGGGGATGGACATTTGTAATTGTTAAAAACGGTGTTCAAAATTACGACCCATTTTCATTTGTATTTATTAGATTTACAGTTACTCTAATTTTTATGATTTTTTTGATTTATATATTTAAATTTAAAATAAATAAAGAAATTTTTATTAAAGGTGTAATAGCAGGTTTATTTCTTTTTTCAGCATACATCTTTCAAACAATAGGATTAAGATTTACAACTCCAACAAATAGTGCTTTCATTACCTCTATATCAATACCAATAACACCATTTTTCAATTTTCTTTTAACAAAGAGAAAGATAATTTTAAGAACATATATTGCAATTATTGTAGTTATAGTTGGTCTTTATCTACTTTTTGGTGGAGAACTAAATTCAATTAATTTAGGTGATTTTTTAACTTTAATTTGTGCGATTTTTTGGGCATTACATATTTCAACTATTGGATATTTTTCTCTTAATGATGAGAGTTTGCCATTTCTTTTTTCTCAAATATGGACAGTTTTTATTCTCTCTTCAATTTCAATTCTAATTACTAAAAGAACTATTTTACCTATTCCTTTAAATTCTTTATCTGGTGCTGTAATTGTTGCAATTTTTGCAACCTTAATTCCATTCTATATTCAGATTAAATATCAAAATAAAAAAAATACAATAAAAACAGCATTTATTTTTGCAACAGAACCAATTTTTGCAAATATTTTAGAATTCTTATTAATTGGTACAATTTATTCTCTAATAAATTATATTGGTATGCTTTTTATATTTTTATCTTCATTTATTGCTCAAAGAGATTAATTAAATTTTTATAAATTTTTCAAAATCTTTCAAAGGTAAGGTGTTAATGATATCTTCTTTTGTAAGCCAACCTCTTCTTGCAACACCTACTCCATATTTCATATCATATAATCCATATAGAGAATGAGCATCTGTTCCAATTGTAAATTTTAATCCATATACATCTTTACCATGCATAACGTTTATATCATTCAAATCTAATCTTTCAGGAGTTGAGTTTATTTCTAAAATTTTTCCACTATTCTTTGCTTCTTTGAATATTTCCTCAAGATCAACCTCATACTCATCTCTTGAACCAAGTAATCTACCAGTCGGATGTGTTATTATTTTTATCTTTTTAATTCTCATTGCTTTAAGAATCCTTTCTGTTATTTTTTTCTTATCCTGATTAAATCCTGTATGTATTCCAGCAAGACAAAGATCAAAAATCTCAAGATCTTCTTCTTTGAAGTCAACATTTCCATCAGATAAAATATTTAATTCACAACCAAAAAATATTCTAAATTTTCCGGCTAATTTATTGTTGATTTCATCTATCTCCTTTTTCTGTTTTTTATAATCCTCTATTGAAAGTCCGCCAGCAACTCCAAGTGCTTGTGCATGATCTGCTATTACAACATATTCATAACCTAGTTCCATGCATTTATTAACAATCTCAAAAATAGTATTTTCACCATCGGAATATTTAGTATGCACATGTGTATCACCTCTAATATCTTTTAGTTCTATTATTTTAGGAAGTTTACCATCAAGCGCAAGTTCAATTTCTCCTCTATCTTCTCTCATCTCTGGTGGAATGAGTGGAAGATCAAGAATGTTATAAACCTCTTCTTCTGTTTCTCCACATATTCTTTTGTCAGTTTGAGCATCAAATACACCATATTCATTTACTTTAAAACCTTTTTTTATAGCAAGTTCTCTTATTTTTACATTATGTTGTTTTGAACCTGTAAAATATTGAACTGCTGCTCCAAATGAAATAGGTTCAACAACTCTAACATCTATTTGTATATCTTCATTTGTTAAAATTGTTGATTTTGTATCTCCTTTAGCTAAAACCTCTTTTACAATATCTAAAGATGTAAAAATATCCATTACTTTTTCTGGATTTTTACTTGTAACAAGAATATCAATATCACCAATGGTTTCCTTCATTCTTCTTATACTTCCACAAACTTCGACTTTATCTATAGGTGCTTTGCTTTTTAAATTTTCAACAACATATTGTGAAAGAGGATATGCAATTCCTAATAATATTCTTCTAGTTTCTTTCTTTTTCCTATCCATAAGTGCTTTCATTATGTTCTCTTCTTTTTTAGGTCCAAAACCTTCAATTTCTCTTATCTTTTTTTCTTCTACTGCCTTCTTTAAATCTTCAATTGATTTTATTCCAAGTTTTGTATAAAGAGTGTATGCACCTCTTGGTCCAATTCCTGGAATTTCAAGAAGTTCTAAAAGAGTTGGAGGAATTTTTTGTTTTGCTTCCTCTAATTTATCAATTTTTCCAGTTTCAAGATATTGCACTATTTTTTTAGCAATTCCCTCACCAATTCCTTTAATTTCAGTTAATTTTCCCTCTTTTGCAAGATCTTCAATTGGAATTGGAAGATTCTCTATTTTTCTTGCTGCTTCAATGTATGCATTGATTTTAAATCGCATTTCACCTAAAATTTCAAGATATTCTGCAAGTTCATATAATTTTTGGGCAACTTCTTTGTTTTTCATAATTAAATTATAACTCTTAACAATTTTACTTGACCTAAGCAAATTTAAATTATAAAATTTTTGTTAATAAGTAAATATTTTATTAAACAAAGTAGTGAGGTGAATTAAAATGAATGTAAATGATTTATTTCCAATTCCAGATTTTTTTGATTTTAATAACTTTTTGATATTTGAGCCTCATCCTGATGATGTTGATATTTTTATGGGTGGTGTAGTTAAAAGATTAACAGATTTAGAAAAAAATGTAATTTTGATTACAGTTACTAATGGAGATAAAGGAACATTTGACATCTCTATTACAGAAAAAGATTTAAAAATGTTAAGAAAAGAAGAAAGATTAAGGGCAAATGAAATTTTGGGTATTAAAAATATGATTTTTCTTGATTATCCAGATTATGAACTTCCAGAAAAAGGAGTTCTTGTTAAGGAGTTTTTAAAAATAATAAGAGAATTAAAACCTGAAGTTATTTTCTCGCCAGATCCAAATCTTCCATATGAAGTTCATCCAGACCACAAAATTGTAGGAGATGCAGTAAGTGAAGCCTTTTTCTTTTCACCTATGCCTTTAATTATGAAAGATTATGCTCCACATTATGTTAATTTAATTTCATATTATATAACTCCATACCCAAATAAATTTGTTGATATAACTCAAACATTTGAGTATAAACTTAAAGCAATAAAAGAACATAAAAGTCAATTTAATGATGAAAATTATATGAAAATGGAAATATATTTAAAGTTTAAAAATGGAGAATACGGAAAAAGAATTGGTGTTAATTTTGCAGAAGCTTTTAAGGTTTTTACTCCTTTGCATGTACATACAAATGTTGATTCAATAAATATTTAGGAGAGTTTTATGTCTAATTACGAATATATAATAGAAGAAATTAAAAGAGTTCCAGAAGATATTGAAGAAATTTTAAATTACTTTATTGATTTTAAATTTAAGGAGATAAAATTTAAAAATATTTTATTTCTCGGAACAGGAGGAGGATCAAGAGCAGCATTTGATTTATTATTAACTTACCTTTTTGATAAATCTATATACCCAATTTTTATTCATCAGGGTTATGAAATTCCTCTATTTGTAAATGAGGATACTCTTGTTTTTTCTGTATCATATTCAGGTGAAACAGAAGAAACAATTTCATCAACAATTGAAGCATATAAAAATACAAAAAATATTTTTATTTTAACTAAAGGAGGACGATTAGAAAAATTTGCAAGAGAAAACTCCTTGTCTTTAATTAAATTAAAAGATGGATATGAGGCAAGACATGCTCTCCACATTATATTTTTTACAATTTTAAAAATTTTATCTTTCTATCTCAAATTAGATTTAAATATTGAGATTTTAGATACAATACAAACATTAAGAAAAATAAAAGAATGTTTTTACGATGAGATAAAAAAAATAATAAATGAATTAGAAGGTAAAATACCTTTTATTTATGGTAGTTATCTATTTTCAGATTCTATTGCTGAAAGATTAAGAAGACAATTTAATGAAAATGGAAAAACTCTATCACATTCAAATGTTATACCATCTCTTCATCATGATGAGATAGTTGGATTTATGGACAAATCTTTATCTCAAAAGGTTTTTATAATTTTTATAAGAGATTATTATGAAAATGAAAAAATAAATAAAAGATTTGAAATAACAAAAGAAGTTCTTAAAAGTTATGGTTTTGACTATTTTGAAATTTATCCAGAAAATTCACAATATAAATTATCAAGAATGTTTTCAATTATTTATAAACTCGATTTATTATCAGTTGAATATGCAAAAAAGAGAGGTTTTGATCCAAAAGATGTAAAGATAATTGAGTATCTAAAGGAGTTAATGAAAAAATGAAAGATTACGCAGTTGGAATTGACATTGGTGGAACTAAAATTTTAATGGTTTTAATTGACGAAGATGGAAAAATTATAAAAAAAGGTTTTTTAAGAACAGGAAATACTAATGAAGGAGAAAGAATAATAAATGAACTAAAAAAGATTTTTCTAACTTTAATAGATGGTTATCAAATAAAATCGATAGGTGTTGGATGTGCTGGTTTTATTGATTATGAAAAAGGTATTGTAAGAAAATCACCTAATATTAATTTTTTAGTTGATTATCCACTTAAAGAAACTCTTGAAAGACACTTAGTTTATCCAGTTTTTATTGATAATGATGTTAAAATGGGAGCAGTGGGTGAGTTATTTTTCGGTGAAGGAAAAAATTCTGAATTTTTTATTTTTATAACATTGGGAACTGGAATTGGTGGTGCAATTGTTTATAAGAATAAAATTTTAAGAGGAATCAACAATCTTGCCGGTGAGATAGGACATTTAACTGTTGATAAAGAGGGAATTTTATGTGGATGTGGAAAGAAAGGTTGTTTTGAAAAACTATCCTCTGGTGGGGCAATTAAAGATTATGTTTTATATGGTTTAAAAATGGGGAGAAAATCTAAAATTATAGAGAAAATTAATGGAGACTTAGAAAAAATTGATACACCATTAATAATTGACCTTGCTTTTGAAGGAGATTCTCTTTGTGTTGAAGCTGTAAAAAATGCCACATTTTATATTGGTTTAATAACATCATATTTAATAAATATATTAAATCCAGAAAAAATAATTTTTGGTGGTGGATTAACTTTTGGATTAGGTTATTTTTTTGATGATATAATAAACATTTCACAAATTTATTCTTTAAAAATTCCTTTTAGTAATTGTAAAATAATAAAATCTTATCTAAAAGAAGATGCAACAAGTATTGGTGCGGCTATTTATAGTTTAAAAAAATTGAGAGGAGAAGATATATGAATGTGTTTTTAAAGAAAATTTTAAAAATTTTAAAATTAAAAAATTTAGAGCCTTACATTGACTCTTTAATCTCTATGGGGAGAAAAAGTGAAGTTACATTTCCAAATGAACTCCTTCCCCTTAACTTAGAGATTTTAGCAAAAGGTCTTTTAACAAGTAGAGTTTTTGAAATAAATTCAAATTGGGTTTATCCCTTTTGGATTGAAGAGCAATTAAATCCTAAAAGTACCTCTTTTGTGGCAAGAGGAGCAAATATTTTTGCTATAAATACAACTCATAGAAATTGGACAACACTTGGATTTCCAGAAAGTAGTGAAAAAGGAGTAATTGATGAAAAAGGTCTTATATCTCCGAGACAAAATTTTCCATCATTAGATATATTTATTGAAAAAAGTGGCAATTTCTTTTTTCCTTCAAGAGAAAAGATAAAGCAAAAATTTGATACTGAAACTTCATTAATTACAACATCTGGAAGAAGTGAAAAATTTGAATATAATCTTCAGGCATTTTCAAGTGTTAGAGATTTTGGAATTTATATAAAATTTTTTATTAGATCAAAAGAGAGCACAAATTATAAAATTTATTTTCTTGCGAGACCTTTTAACCCAGAATCATTTATTCCTATAAAAAAACTTGAATTTAAAAATGAGAAACTTTATGTAAATGATAAAATATTTATAATTCCTATTACAGAAAATTATAAAAAAATTCTTTTTGATGAAGAAAGTGATATCTTAGATAATAAAGTTTTAGACAAAGAAAAATTAAATTCTAAATATGGAATGATAACTGGCGGAATTTATTATGAACTTGATATAAAAGAAAATGAAGAAAAAGAGTTAGAGATATTTTTACCTCAAGAGGATTTTTATAAGGTAAACAATTTTTATGAAGCACTTAATTTTAATAAAAAATTTTATGAAAAAGAAAAAGAGAATGAACTTAAAATTTCAACACCTGATGAAAAAATAAATGAGATTTTTAATGCAAACAAAATTTTTCTAAAAACTCTTATATCAGATTCAATAATTACTCCAGGACCATTAACTTATAAAAGATTTTGGTTTAGAGATAGTGCTTATATGATTTCAGCACTATCAAAAATTGGGGATTTTGAAAGAAGTAAAAAAATTTTAAAAGAATTTCCCAAAAAACAAAAAAGAAACGGTTATTTCTTATCACAAAATGGAGAGTGGGATTCAAATGGTCAGGCAATTTTTACTCTTGTTGAATATTACAGATTATCAAAAGATAAAGAATTTTTAAAAGAAATTTATAACTCAATTTATAAGGGTGCAGTTTGGATTGAGAAAAAAAGGAAGAGTTATAAAGAAAGTATAGGTCTTCTTCCTCCTGGATTTTCAGCAGAACATTTTGGTCCAAATGATTTTTATTATTACGATGACTATTTTGGTTTAAGAGGAATTTTTGATGCATCTTATGCATCAAAAGAAGTTAATTTAAAAGAAAATGAGGAACTTTTCCTATCTTTTTATAATGATTTCAAAAAAAGTGTAAGAGATGCTATTGATGATGATCAGAAAAGATTAAATAAAAAAATTGTTTTGGGCGCTTATGGAAGAAATATTGATGCTTCAATGATAGGAACTTTTACATCTATCTTTCCTTTAAGATTAGATTTATTAACAAAAGAAGAAATTTTAAACACATATGAAATTTTAAAACAAAGATTTTTTGAAAGAGGGTGTTTCTATCAAAACATAACTCATTCTGGAATAAACTTATATCTTACTCTTGAAATTGCAAATTCTCTTCTTTTTCTTGATGAATATGATGAAGCAAAAGAACTTTTTAAAAGCGTGATTAAACTTTTAAAACCCACTTTTACAGGACCTGAAGCAATAAATCCAAAAACACTTGGAGGATGTGAAGGAGATGGACATCATGGATGGCTTGTTGCAGAAATATTACATTTTATTAGAAACTCCTTAGTTTATGAAAAAGGGAATGACTTAATAATTTTCTCTGGTGCATTTTCAGATTGGTTTGAAGATGGAAATTATATATCATTTATAGATGGACCAACTCATTTTGGAAAACTATCATTCAATGCAAAAATTAAAGAGAAAATAATTGAATTGGATATTTTAACAAATCTTAGCAATGAATTAGAAAATTTAATTATTATTCTACCATTTGAAGTTGAAAGAGTAATTGAAGGAGATTTTAAAAGAAAAGATAAAAATAAACTAATTTTTAGTCCATTAACGAAAAAAATTATAATTGAAAGGAGGTAATTTAAATTGAGGTTTTTTGAGAAAATTGGTTTAGAAGAAGTTTATTCATTTAAAAGGGGAGTTCTTGCTCTTTTTGTTTTACTTCTTTTAACAGGAATTATACTTTATGCAGATCAAAATGTTATGTCTCCAAGTATAGAATTTATAGAAAAGGAATTTCGTATAGGAGATAGAGAAATTGGAATTGTTGGTTCTGCTTTTACACTTGTTGCTGCAGTAATAACTCTTCTCTGGGGTTATCTTACCGATAAATTTTCAAGAAAAACTTTACTCGTTATTGCAATTCTCCTTGGAGAAATTCCATGTTTTCTTACTGCATTTGCAAGAAATTATACTGAATTACTTATTTTAAGAGTTTTAACTGGAATTGGAATAGGAGGAACTGTTCCTATTGCTTTTTCTCTTGTTGGAGACCTTTTTACAGAAAAAGAAAGACCTCGTGCACAAGCATGGTATGATGCAATAACAGCAATTGGAGTAATTATTGGTATGGTTGCTGCAGGTTTTGTTGCACCAGTTTATGGTTGGAGATTACCTTTTATTCTTGTTTCCTTTCCAAATTTCTTTTTTGCTTTAGGTATGATAATTTTTGGAAGAGAACCAGAAAGAGGAGCAGGTGAGCAAGAAATAAAAGATTTAGTTCTTGGTGGTAAAAAATATAAAGGAACTCTTACTCTAAAAGATTATATTAGTTTAATTAAAATTCCAACTAATGTTTGGCTTTTTATTCAAGGTATTCCAGGAACTGTTGCTTGGGGAATAATTCCATTTTATTTAATAACTTTTTATTATAGACATAAAAATTATCCAATCCAACTTGGCACTGTTCTTTTAATCATATTAGGTTTAGGAACAATTGTTGGAAAGTTTTTTGGTGGATATATTGGAAATAAACTTTATCTTAAGAAAAGAGCTTATCTTCCAATTTTATGTGGTCTTTCTCAATTAATTGGAGTTATACCTGTTTTAATTACACTTTTCTGGCCTGGAAAAGCAAATCCAACATTTATTGATGTTTTGCCTCCAAGTATATTTGGGTTTCTTGGAGCATTCTTTATTTCATTTGCAGGACCCAATGTTAAAGCAATGCTTATGAATGTAAATGTTCCAGAACACAGAGGTGCAATTTCATCAATATTTAATTTAACAGATTCAATAGGAGCAGGTTTTGGACCATTTGTTGGTGGATTAATATCATCAATATCTTCTCTTGATACTGCAATGAAAGTATCTGCATTGTTTTGGATTCCATGTGGCTTACTTTTCTTTGTTGTTGCAATTTTTATCCACAATGATGTTGAAAAAGTTAGAAGAAAAATGGAATCTGTAAGAGAAGAAATGATAAAAAATGAATGAATTTGAAGTTTCTTTTGAAAATATTGAAATAGAAAGTGAAAAAAATTTTGAATCTTTAAAAAAAGAACTATTTGAATTTAAAATAAATTCCCCAACAGAAATAATTTTTCATCCAAAAGAAAATATTTATATCAAAAATTTATCTTTAATATATTCTTTAAAAAAACCTAAAAATTTTCTTATTTTTAGAAATGGATTTCAATCTTGGTCTCCATCTTATTTTTTTAAAAATGAAATTAAAGAGAAAACTCCGATTCTTAAAATTTTAAAATACCACTATCTTGATCCTGAAAATTTATCACCTAATTATAGTTTTAACTTTATAGTTCTAAAAGGAGATTACAATTACTTATATTTAATTAATGATAATTCAGATTTCTTTGTATATTTTGTTTTATATAAAGATAAATTAAAAGTTACTTTTGAAATTGATAAACTATTAAAAGAACCTATAATATTAAAAATAAAAATCTTTGAAGTAAAGAAGCCAATTTTTGAACAGAATTTTAATAAAAAAATTTATGGATGGACCTCTTGGTATTATTACTATAGAAATATAAATAAAGACGAAATTTTTAAAAATATTGAAGCTATTGATAGAATTCCTTTTAAAATTAATTATTTTCAAATTGACGATGGTTGGCAAGAAAGCATTGGTGATTGGAAAGAAAATGAAAAATTTAAAGGTTCACTTGAAGAAATCTCACATAAATTAATTGAAAAAAATATTTTACCTGGTATTTGGCTTGCACCTTTTATTGTTGAAAAAAATTCTTCAATTTTTAAAAGGAGAAAAGATTTACTTTTAAAAAATAAAAGAGGTGAGATTTTTCCTTGTGGATATAACCCTTTATGGAGTGGATACTTTTACCCACTTAATATTGAAAATGAGGAAGTAAAAGATAAAATATTGAATATTCTTCATAATTTAAGAGAAATTGGTTTTAGACTTTTTAAACTCGATTTTCTTTACGCAGGATTTATAAAAGGAGAAACAAAAATTTCAAGATATGAAAAATTTATTAATTTTATGAAAGATATAAGAGAGGTTTTAAAAGATTCAATTATTCTTGGATGTGGTGCACCTTATATACTAAAAGAGGGAGTTTTTGATATTTTAAGAATTGGTCCTGATACAATGGATGGTTGGAAAAACTCTTTATTAAGATTATTAGGTTTTGAAGGAAGAGTTGAAGCGTATAACTCACTAAGAAATACACTTTTAAGAAATATTTTTTCTCCTCAAAAATTTCTTTTTGATCCAGATGTTATTTTTTTAAAACCAAAAAAATTAAATGATTTTGAAAAAGAGACTATAATTTTAGTTAATTATTTACTCTCAAACTTTATTTTCTTTTCAGATCCTATTTATAACTTAAATAGTGATGATTTTATTCTAATAGAAAAATTAAGAGAAATAGGGAGTTATTTTATTTATGATTTTTATTTTGAAGATGAACTTTATAAGTATAGTTTTAAAGGAGAAAATTTTAATTTTTCATTATTTGTAAATTTATCAGATAAAGTTAAAAAAGTGGAAAAAGGAAAAGATGAATTAATTAAAAAGAGAGATGATAATTTAATATACCCACATGAGTCAAGGATTTTTATTATATGATTTTAATAATAACTTTTAATCTTGCAATTGATAAAGTTTTATATATTGATGAATTTAAACCTTTTGAAGAAAATAGGGTTAAGGTTTTATCTTCGCTTCCAGGTGGAAAAGGAGTTAATGTTGCGAGATGCTTAAGGTCTTTAAATAAAATTTCAACAGTTGCAGGTTTTGTCGGAGGGTATAATGGTAATTTCATAAAAGAAGGTTTAAAAAAAGAGGGTATTTATAGTCTTTTAGTTGAAATTGAAAACGAAAATAGAATTTGTAACATATTAGTTGAAAAGTGCGGAAGAGTTACTGAAATATACGAAATAGGACCTAAAATTAGCGATGAAAAAGTGGAAGAGTTAATAGAAATTATTCAAAAAAGAGAAGAAAGTTATCAATATATAATTATTTCTGGAAGTATACCTCAAGGAGTAAATGAAAAACACATTTTTAAAATTCTTGAAACTTTTAAAAATAGAAAAATTTTTATAGATATGCATGGAGATATATTAATAAAAATTCTAGAAAAGTTTGAAATTTTCTTTTTAAAAATAAATGAAAACGAATTTAAAAAAACATTTCAAGTTAATACAGTTAATAAAGAAATTTTTATAAACACATTTAAAAATTATAATATTTTTTTACCAGTTATAACTTTAGGCAAAGAGGGTTCAATTTTTTTGTATAAAGGAGTCTTATATAGAATAAGATCAGATTATGAAGTTAAAGTTGTTAATTCAGTAGGTGCAGGTGATGCTTTTATGGGTGGATTTGTTTATGGAGTTGATGAGGGTATGAATATATTTGATGCATTAAAGTTTGGCACATCAGCATCAATAAGTAATCTCTCTTTTTATGAAGGTGGTAAAGTTAATAAAGATGAAGTTGAAGAAATTTTTAAAAAGATAAATATTACATTAATGGAGGAATGAGATATGAATAAATTTTTATGGGGAACTGCAACATCAAGTCATCAAGTTGAAGGTGGAAATTTTAACAATGATTGGTGGTTATGGGAGAAGATGGGAAAGATAAAAACTCAAGATTCTTCTCATCCTTCGTGCGATCATTATCATCTTTATAAAGATGATTTTAAATTAATCAAATTTTTAAACAATAACTCTTATAGATTTTCAATTGAATGGTCAAGAATTGAAAAAGAAGAAGGAAAATTTGATGAAAAGGAAATCGAACACTATATTGATATGCTTGAGGAATTAAAAAAATTAGAAATTGAACCCATTTTAACTCTTCACCATTTTACTATTCCAATTTGGTTTTATAATAAGGGTGGTTTTTTAAACGATGAATCACCCAAAATTTTTGCGAGATTTGTTAAAAAAGTAGTTCCATATTTTAAAAGTTATGTAAAATATTGGATAACTATTAATGAACCATTAGTTTTAGCAGTTTTAGGATATATTTTTGGATGGTGGCCTCCTGGAATAAAAAATTTCAGAACCGGACTTAAAGTTGCAAAAAATTTAATTCTATCTCACATGGAAGCATATAAAATAATAAAAGAAGAAGATACTTCTTCTCAGATTTCAATTGCACACAATATGGAACTTTTCTATCCTGCATCTAACTTTTTTGCAGATAAAATTGTTGCGAATTATATTAATGATCTATATAATTACAAAATTTTAGATTCACTAATAGAAGGGGTTATAAAAAAACCATTTGGTAATGATGAAACAATTTCTGATTTAAAAAATTCACTAGATTTTATTGGAGTCAATTTTTACACAAGAGCGTTTGTAAAATTTCATCCATTTAAAATTTTCTCTGAGAAAAAAAGAAAAGGAGTAATTTTAACAGATTTTGGTTATGAATATTATCCAGAGGGAATTTATGAAATATTAATTAATTTAAAAAAATATAATAAGAAAATTTTAATCACTGAACATGGAATTGCAGATAGAGAAGATAAATTAAGAAAAGATTTTCTTATTAAAGCAATTGAAAGTTTAAAGAAAGCAATAAATGAAGGAGTCGAAGTATTTGGTTATACTTACTGGTCTTTGATGGATAATTTTGAGTGGATTGAAGGTTATTCAATGAGATTTGGTCTTTTTGAAGTAGATTTTAATACACTTGAAAGAAAACCAAGAGAAAGCGCATTTCTTTATAAAGATTTATGTTCAAAAGGAATTTAAAAGTTTATTTAATTTAAATAAAAGGGGGCAAAATAATGCCCCCTTTTAAATTTAGTTTCTCAATAGAAGATTCTTAAAATTGAAAACAATATATTCTTAAAGAAAAGAAGAATATTATTTTGATTTGTATTGGTTATTGAACAAGAACACCTAAACTCGACATTAGTTATATCTGGGCAACATTTTACATACACATCTTTATAAGTTGCATCGAATTTGCATTTTGGATTAACTGGAACAACTCTTACTGTTTGATTACAAGGTATTGTACAATATGAATCAAAATTCGGTTGACCAGCAGGTCTTGTTAAAGTAGCTAATTTTACATTGTTCATGTTATATATTTCTACTTTTGTATCTGGACAATTACCAGTAATTGTAACTACAATTCTTCCCATTTGTATGCATGAACATTCAAATTCTACATAACCATATCCAACAGGACAACATTGAACTAAATTAATTGTTTTTGTTTCTGGTCTAAATGTGCAACCAAAACCACCAACTGGTTTAATTGTATATGTCCCAGGACAAGGCAGATTACAACCAGTTGTAAATACACCATTTGCATTATAATCTGATAATCTATAAAGTAGATTTCCTTTACTATCATAAATTTCAACTTTTGCAGGCAAACAATTTAATGGTAGTTTTACATCGATTCTCCCTTTATATGTGCATTCACACTTAAACTCATAAGATTGTATATCAGGGCAACACTTTGTGAGATCAACTTTAATAGTCTCAGGACTAAATCTACAATTTTGATTTTGTGGTTTTAGAGTATATGTGCCAGGACATGTAAGAGAGCAACCTGTATCAAACCAACCTTCTGAATTTGGATTATAACTTCCAACTAACTTTCCTCCTGAATCATAAATATAAAGAACAGTTCCATTTATACATTCTTTAGGTATTTTTACTTGAATTCTTCCCATTGGTTTTTCACATCTGCAACCAAACTGATAACTATATATTTTAGGACAACACTCTCTAATTTCAATTTTAGTTTCAGAGGGGATAAATGTGCAATTTTTATTTTCAGGTTTAATTATATATATTCCAGGACAATCTAATACACAACCTGTATCAAAATTACCATTTGGATCAACTTTTCCTGTAAATACTTCAACATTTTTTTGAGAGTCAATTATATGTACAATTGTACCTTCAATACAATCTTTAGGAAATATTGCATTAATTCTTCCCATTGGTTTATCACACTTACAACTAAACCTTTCTTGATAATATTCAGGACAACACTTTTCAACTATTATTTTTATTTCTTTCGGATCAAATAAACAATTTTTATTTTCAGGTCTTATAACATATATTCCTGGACATGCTAAAGTGCAACCAGTATCAAAAACTCCATTACCATCTGGTTTTCCAGTAAAAACCTCTGTATAATTTTGTGTTTCATATACATGAACTATTGTTCCCTCAATACACTCTTTTGGGAAAATTACAACAATTCTTCCTTTACTTTCAATAACACATTCACATCTAAACTCTACTACTGTTTCACTAGGACAGCAATCTAATTTAACAACATGAGATACTGGGTCAAATTTACATTTTTCATTAACAGGAACTATTTTGTATATTCCAGGGCATTTTAACTTACAACCGGTATCAAAAACTCCATCTGGTCCTGCTTCTCCACTCCATGCAACATTACCTGTTTCATCATATATCAAAATTTTTGTTCCAATTATACATTCTTTAGCCATTTTAACTATAATTCTTCCACCAACTTGAATTTCTCCACAACATGGTTTTTTATCTGGTTGAGCAGCCCACTCTATAACTTTACCTGTAGTTGGTTCATAAACAACCCAAATACAACCTAAACCTGAAGGTATAGGTTGTGGGAAAGTATTATAATAATCTAAAATTGAAATACCAAGATTTGTATCTGGTAAATAAGCTGGAAAATTCAAAATAACTATTAAAGGGGTTGTTTGAGCTTGTTGACAATTTGGTATAACATAAACTTGATAATTACCATTTGAATCAGGTTGTGTTGTCATTCTAAGAATACATCCGCATAATTTTTGAATGAAATTTGTTACAGGTACACAATTAAATTCTACTATTTGAACTCCTGGACAACAATCTTTTAAAATTACAGAATATGAAGTAGGATTAAATACAAAGTTTGGATTTGTGGGTACAACTTTATATTCACTAGGACAATTTAATTTGCAATCAGTATCAAAAACACCTTGATTATTAACTGATCCACTCCAAACAATATTACCAGAAGAATCAAATATGTTTACTTTAGTTTCTTTTGTACATTCTGGGGGCATTTTAACTATTATTCTTCCATATTTCACAAAGATACATTCACATTTGAATTCTACTCTTTTAGATTGAGGACAGCACTCTTTTTCATTAAATACAACTTGTTGTGTTTCAGGATAAAACTTACAATTTGGATTTACTGGTTTAACAATATATGTTCCAGGACATAAAAGTGTGCAATCTGTTGTGTATAAACCTCCTTTATGTTCTCTCATTAATGTTATTGGGTTCCCTTTAGGATCATATATCTCTATGTAAGTTCCATTAACACAATTTTCTGGAAGTAAAACATCTATTTTTGCCTTTGGTTTTTCAGGACATGGAACAATAAACACAAGTTCAGCAATCTGTTTATCACCATACCAATTTACCTCTTTTGCATTTAGTTCATTTCCTGTAACTCTTAAAGGAATTAAAGTTCTACCATTAAGAATAAACGGAACAACATTTGGGTTATATGGATCAATTTGTTTAGAAACACCATTAACCCTATACATTCTATTTCCAATTTGAAACTCAATTTTTTTACCTTCTTTTGTTAAAATTGTTACTGTTTGAGTTGTTCCATCCCAACTTATTGTTCCTCCAACTTCCTCAACTACATGCCTTATGATTAAAAATGTTCTATCCCATCTTAATACTGGTGCTGTAAGCATAGGTCCTTTTTTAGCACCATTAACCCAATAAAATGTATTACCTATTTGAAATTGAAGAACTAATCTACACTCTTCCTCTTTTGTTTCTGTTGAACATGTAGGAATTGCACATGCTTCATTTGATTTAGCAAATTCTTTTGCATTCTTGTCAACTGCTTTTACAATATAACAATATTTTGTTCCTTGAATAACATTCTTTGAATCTTTGTAATAGGTTTCTGCAACTGGAAAATCTGTTAAGGGCATGCTTTCTTGTTTTCCTTCACCTATTCCTCTATAAATCCAATAACGATCGGCACCTGGTACAGGTTCCCATTCAAGATAATTGAAACCACAATAGCCTTTAGCTTTGAGATTAAAATCCTGAGAATTTTTTGCTTTAATTTGAATTTGATTTGATGATATTATCAAAATTAAACTTAATAAGAGGATTAAACCTAAAAAAGTTTTAGTTTTTTTAAATTTACTACAGCCCATATACACCTCCATTTTCCCCCAGTGTTCT
>JAOAHY010000019.1 GCA_026414995.1 Caldisericia bacterium
CCCTTAGATATCTCACTTACACCTTGAATTAAATCAATAAATAAAACTCCTAATCCAACACCTTCAATTATTCCACCAGGAATAAGAAGTTCTTTTTCTTTTGAAATAATTGACCAAATAATAAAAAGTAAACCAAGTGATGGAAGAAAAAGAATTCCAAAAATTGAGAATTTAAAGATATTTGCTAAAATCATAAATGTTCCAGCAAGAAGTAAGATGCTGCCTAAGAACAACTTTCCTAAATCTTTCCTTTCCATATTAAAACCTCCTAAAAATTAGTTTCAAAATAAGAATAAAATGTGACTGGTCATATTTTGAAGTGCCAAAAGTCATATTTAATTCATATGACTTTTTTCTTATTTGATTTATAATTTTGTTAAAGGAGAAAAAGATGAAAGAACTCAATATTTTCAGATATTTTTTAGGAGAGTTTTCAGGAGAAGGAAATAGTGATTGGGGATATTGTAATAAAAGATCAACATATACATACCCATTTAATTTAAGTGGGAATTTTATTAAACTTGAATGGGAACTTTCTTATCCAAGACAAGAGAAAAATCCTCTTGGAGATTTTCTTAGAGGAGTTGGATTTATAAATTTTGATAAAGTTAAAAAGAATTTTGTTTTAACTCTTTTTATGAGTGAAGGTTATATTGAAAAATACACTGGAAACTTTAATCCACTGAATAATGAATTTGAATTTGAACTTAAAGATTCCGCAAATCTTCCTGAGACACTTGAAGCAAAGATTTTAATTAAAATTCTTGATGATGATGAATTTGAAGAGATATATTCTTGGAGAATGAATAAAGAAGAAGATTATAAAACATATCTTAAGGTTCATAATAGAAGAATTAAATAAATTTTAATTTTTAGATTTTCTTATAATAAAGCCTGTATCATCTATAAATATTTCAAAATTGTATCCAGGATATTGAAATGCACCTATTCCATATGCAGTATCAACAAAAGGTAATTTTTCGTAATTTTTCAAAATAAATTCCCAAAAAGAATTATCTTTATTTATTTCATAAATCTCTTGAGGTATGTCTTTCTCTTTTGTAAACCTTCCAGAAAATCTTGTAATTCTAAAATAACTTTCTGCACCCAGCCATCTTAACCATTTATCAAAAACAAGAATTTCACCTTCAATCATCCACTGATCTCCCTTTAAATCAAATACATACTTTTTATTATTTTTTATATCTGTATAAATTATATTTATAATTTCATTATTTTTTACAGCATAAACTTCACCTATTTTTTCTTCATAAGAAAATCTTGAAAATGTTTGAAGTAAAGAAAAAATTAAAACAAAAATAATTGATATTAATAATAAAATAAAGAAAGTCAAAAATGAAGAAATTAAATTTTTAAAACTCTCCTTCTTTTTAAAAAATCTAATAAGTGTTGATATTAAAAAATAAATTGAAATAATAAGAGAAACTAAACCAATTAAACCTATAAAAATTTTAAAGGTATCCATATTTTAATTTTATCAAGATTAAAAGATAAAATAAAAAAAAGGGTGCTAAAGTAGCACCCTCTTTCGTTTAAAACTAACCTTAAATTTATTTATATATTTGAGGAGGAAGGTGAGGTATCAAAATTATCATTGAAAAAATTTCCATTACAATGTGGTCCTCTTCTTGGTCCTTTTCCAAATCCTGGTCCATTAATGAATTTTTCAACAAAATCATCAAGTTTTTCAAGGAACTTTGACTTTTCTTCCTCTGTTATTTTTCCATCATTAACTAATTGATTAACTTTCTCTAAAACAACATCTTTTACAACCTTTACAAGTTCATCTTTTTTAATTCCTTTTGATTCTGCAAATTGAAGAAGAGATTTTCCTTCTTTTACTGCAGTCTTAAATTCATCAAGAGAGAAATTTAGTTTGTTAAGTACATCTTCCATTATCCCTTTTCCATCAAAAAGAAATCTTTTTCCCATTGGAGGTTCAACTGGTGGTGTTCCATTTTTTGGTGGTTCAACTGGTGGTTCTCCCTTTCCTTTTTTAAATGGAGGAGTTTTTGTAATAAAATCTTCTATTCTTTTATCAATATTAGTTAAAAAATTTTCTTTTTCAGTTTGCGTAATTTTTCCATCTTTTAATAGTTGGTCTAACTTTTCTGTAATTACAGATTTAAAAGTTTCAATAAGTTTTTCTTTTGTAATACCTTTATCTTGTGCATAATCAAGAAGTGTTTTTCCTTGATCCCAATAAGTTTTTAATTCATCTTGAGTTAAATTTAATCTTTTTAGAACCTCTTCTATTATTCCAGGTCCCATAATTTTAAAGTGGATCCCTTTAGGGTGATCATTACATTGAAGAACTTCCTCTGCAAAAGTTGTTTTCATTATTGAAAGAGTTGAAGAATTTTTTCCTACTAGAATTGTGTATAATGTACCACCTAAAAAAAGTATTCCTGCAAGAAGCACTACCATTAATATCTTTATTCCTTTCTTCATACAACACCTCCTTTCATATAAGTGTCTGTAATAACTTTAAAAAAATATTGTTAAGGAAATATTAAGGGTTAATATGTTTAAAATTATTTCTCCAAGAAACTTAAACCAATAGAATTTAGCCCTATATGAGATGTAATTGTTGCTCCAAATTTTACAGTTAAAAATGAGCCAAGTTTTACATATTTTATAACTTCATCTTTTAATGTATCAAATTTTTTTAAATAGATATTATTTACAATATTATTAGCAACACCACCAATAAATTCTCCACCCTTGTAATTTTCCTTTAAAAATTTTAAAAAAGTTGAAATTATATAATTTGTTCCCATAATTTTCCCTGAACCATATGGTTCAATTAATCCACCCTTAAGCATTAAAACTGGTTTGAAATTTAGAATTGTACCTAAAAGATATTTTGCTTTTCCTATTCTCCCACCCATTTCAAGTGCTTTAAGATTATCAAGAATAAAAAGAGTTACAACTTTATCTAAAACTTTTTTAACACCTTCAACAATCTCATTGAAATTTTTGCCCTCTTTTTTTAGAAGTGATGCAAAATAAACAACAAGACCTAAAGCTCCAGAAGCATTTTTTGAATCAATTACTGTAATTCTATTATCTTTATCAATTTCATTTTTTGCAAGAACAGCAGAATTATAGGTACCAGAAAGTTTTGAAGATATATGAATTGATATTATTTTTTCAAAATCTTTTAAAAGTTTTTTATAAATTTCAATAAAATCAAGGGGAGTTGGTTGTGATGTTTGGGGAAGTTTTTCACAGGTTTTCATAACTTCATAAAACTCTTCATTTGAAATATCAATTCCTTCTCTATATCTTTTTCCCTTGATTGTTAAATAAAGCGGAACAACTTCTATATCATGTTCCTTTTTTGTATTCTCATCGAAATCCCAAGTTGAATCAGTTACGATTTTTATATTCATATGCAAAATTTTATCAAAAAATTTATTAAAAATTTAAAAAATTGATAAAATTAAAATCATAAGGAGGTCTTTAATGGATATAAGATCAATTCATATGTTATTTATTTTTGTTGGCACTATAGCACTTATTCTTTCCATTATTGTTGTTTTATCCAAAAAAGGAAAATTTTTATATAAACATAAAATACTTTCAACTATAGGTTTTATTATAGTAAATTTAAGTATTTTGAGTATATATATAAATAATGAGAGACTAA
Organism: Caldisericia bacterium; assembly: GCA_026414995.1. Lineage (NCBI taxonomy): Bacteria > Pseudomonadati > Caldisericota > Caldisericia > Caldisericia bacterium. The sequence goes on from JAOAHY010000019.1 coordinate 3,674, forward strand.
ATCTTACTTATTCACACGGAATTTTAGGATTTTTATTTTTTATTTTTTCTTTATTGAATCTTATCTTAGGTTTTGTTTATACTGGAAAAGTTAAACCAAAAACAAAAAAGTTAATAAGAGCGATACATATTTGGATTGGAAGAGTTCTTTTTGTTATTCTTATTTTAAATATATATTTTGGTTATATAATTTTTAAACCTTTTTAGACAAATAATCTCTGACAAGACTCACAGAAATAGGTTTTTCTTTTTGTCTCTCCAATATATTTTAGTTTAATCTTTTCTCCATCAATTGAACATATTTTCTTACCATAAATCAAAAGATGATTTTTTAATCTCTTATTGAATTTTCTCACAAGATAAAATTCATAAGAAAAAGATAAAACTTTTTCTATTAAATTATCTATATACTCTTCTTCAATTTTTTCTCCAATACTTAAAGGGTGAACATTTGCTCTAAAAAGAGCTTCATTTTTTATAATATTTCCAACTCCAGCAAAAGTGCCTTGATCAAGAAGTATATCAGATATTATTTTTTTTGAATTTTTAATTTTATTTTTTGCTTTTAATTTATCAAAGTTTTCACTCATTATATCTATAGATTGATCTAAATAAAATTCATCTCTTTTTATAATTTTTATTGAAGTATTATAAAAATTTATTTCTGAATTATTAATTACTATTGATAATCTCTCTCTTTTATTTTCTCTTTTTTCATTAATTCTAAATGAGCCATACATTAAAAAATGAATAATTAAATAAAAATCATCAAATTCAAAGATAAGTTTCTTGCCAAAAGATTTAATATCTAAAACTCTCTTTCCAATTAATAACTCTTTATTTTCTTTTGTATTTCCATTAACATCTAAAATAATTTTATCTCTTATAAATGATAATTTTTCTTTGATTAATAAAACTCCTGGCCCTTCCATTTTTTAATTTTACAATAAATACAATTATAATTTAATTATGAATATTGAAGAAAGAATTATAAAACATAAAGAAAGAAAAATTTTTGGGGGAGATTACATAATTTATTGGATGAGTAGAGATCAGAGAGTTGATGATAATTTATGCATTATATATGGAATTGAACTTTCAAAAAAATATAATAAAAATTTTGGTGTACTCTTCAATGTATTTCCAACATTCCTTGATTCAACTATAAGACAGTATGATTTTATGTTAAAAGGTTTAATTGAGGTTGAAAGGAAACTTGGTGAATTTGGGATTCCTTTTTTTCTTCTATTTGGAGACCCTGTTGAAAATATTTTAAATTTTATTAAAGAAAAAAGAGTATCAATACTTATTACTGACTTTTCTCCATTGAGAATATCAAGAGAAATAAAAGTTGTTTTAAAAGAAAAATTAAATATCTCTTTTTATGAAATCGATACTCACAATATAATTCCTCCATGGATAACTTCACCCAAATTGGAGTTTAGTGCTTTCACAATAAGAAAAAAAATTAATAAACTTTTAGATAAATTTCTTATTGAACCATCTATAATTAATTATAAAAAAAGTAAAATCTTAAACAGAAACAATTGGGATGAAATTTATAAAAAGATAAAGGTTGAAAGAAGTGTTTCCATATCTAAATTTTTTATTCCAGGTGAAGAGGTTGCAAAAAAAGTTTTAAAAGAATTTATTGAAAACAAATTAAATGGATATAAATTATATAGAAATGACCCTACCAAAAATTATTTATCAAATCTTTCTCCATATCTTCATTTCGGAATGATATCTCCTTTAAGAGTTGCGCTTGAAGTTATTAATTCAGAAAAAGACAAAGAAAGTAAAGAGGCATATCTTGAAGAATTAATCATAAGAAGAGAGCTTGCTGAAAACTTTTGTTTTTACAACCAAAATTATGATAATCATTTAGGAATTCCAAAATGGGCAAAAGAAACTCTTGAAAAACATTTGAATGATGAAAAAGATTTTGTCTATGACATTTATCAATTTGAGAACTCTAAAACTCATGATCCACTTTGGAATGCATGTCAAAAAGAAATGATTATAACAGGTAAAATGCACGGTTATATGAGAATGTATTGGGCTAAAAAAATTTTAGAATGGAGTAGAGATTATAAAGATGCCATTAAAATTGCAATTTATTTAAATGACAAATATGAGTTAGATGGAAGAGATCCTAATGGTTACACTGGAATTTTGTGGTCAATAGGAGGAGTTCATGATAGGCCATTTCCTGAAAGAAAAATTTTTGGGAAAATAAGATATATGTCAAAAAATGGCCTTAAAAAAAAGTTTAATATTCAAAATTACATTGACCAAGTTTCAACTCTTGAAAGGATTTCTTAATTTAAATTTAGGTTTTACAAAAAGATCCTTTTTAACCTTTATAAGAACAATTAAAAGATTAATAGAATAAATTATAAGAAACTCCTTAGGATATTCTCTTAAGATAAGAAGAAAGAAAAGAGAGATAAAACCAAGAACAGAGCATATAGAACTATTATTTTGAATTGAACATGAGATTAATGTAGTTATTCCCATAAGAGTGGGTCCTTCCCATAGTGTTAAAGCAGTCCATAATCCAAAAGATGACGCCATTGTCTTACCACCTTTAAATTTTAAAAAAGGAGAAAAAGCATGTCCTAAAATTGGAGCTATTGAAAGAATTATTAAATAAAGACTATTTTGTGGATATAATTTCTGAGTAATAATTGAAGGAATTAAACCCTTAGAGTAATCTAAAATAAGAGTTGGGATTCCAATTTTAGCACCACCAACTTTAAATGCATTCCAAGTACCAGGATTTCCGTCTCCATATTTTCTTATATCTTCTTTATAAAATATTTTTGAAAGCAAATATCCAAAAAGAATTGATCCATAAAAAAAGAAAACAATAAATAAAAAAATTGGATTTTTTAAAAAATAGATAATCCTTTCCATAAATTTATTATATTCAATTTATCCTTGATATTTAAAATTTTTTAAAATATAAATAAATTATAAATTATGTTGAATTATATTATAAGACAACAACTAAATATTATGTTATTTTTTTTAGCTGTTTTTATCAATTCAATTATAAATCTCTTTAGAATTAAAAATTTAAAAAGTATTAAAGAAATAACCGAAAATTTACCTTATATTTCAATATTAATTCCAGCAAGAAACGAAGAAAAAAATATTGAAAGATGTGTTAGATCTGTTTTAAATCAAAATTTAAAGAATTTTGAATTAATTGTTTTAAATGATAATTCAGAAGATAATACACTTGAAATATTAGAGAAAATTCAAAAAGAAGATATAAGATTAAAAATAATTGATAACAAAATATTGAAAGAAGGTTGGCTTGGGAAACCAAATGCATGTCAGATTTTATATGAAAATTCAAAAGGAGATATTTTAGTATTTTTGGATGCAGATACTTTTCATAAAGAGAATTCAATTTCAAAAGCGGTTTCTTTTTTAATAAAAAATAATTTAGATTACATATCAGTTTTCCCACAAGAAATAGTCTCATCAACTTTTGAAAAAATTATTATTCCATTTATGAACTTTGCGCTAATGTCTTTTTATCCACTTATTCCTTTTGCGAATGGTCAGTTTGTTATTTATAAAAGAGAAGTTTTAGATAAAATTGGTGGATTTGAAAAAATTAAAGATGAAGTTCTTGATGATATTAAAATGGCAAATATTTTAAGAATTTTAAAATTTAAAACTAGAATTTTATCAGGAAAAAATTTATCCTTTTGCAGAATGTATTATGATGTAAAATCAGTTTTTATGGGTTTTATAAAAAGTTATTTTGCAATATTCGATTACCATCTTCTTTTATCTATTTTTGTTTTTACATACCTTGTTTTTGCATTTTTTTATCCATATATATTGCTTTATTTAAAAATAAAGTATCACATAAATGAAATAAGATATTTAAACATAATTTCTATATATTTATTTTCATATTTAATTTTTCTTTTAACTTATTATAAATTTGGATATCCATTAATTTATTCAATTCTTTTTCAAATAACAATTTTAATAAATTCTCTTATTGGTTATCTATCTATAATTTATACAATAGCAGGCAAAAGAATCTGGAAGGGAAGAACAATTCCAAAGAAAAGATTTAAAATAATTTGAAATATGATATCATTTAATAAACTATTGAAAAATATAGTTTTTATAAAAATTTTTGGAGGTATATTCTCATGAAAAAATTTTTCAAAGTATTATTAAGAATCTTTATTCCAATATTAATTATTCTTATTGTTTTAGGCTACTTTGGATTTGTGCCTTTTATTTCAGACATACTTGGAACAAATAAACCTAAAGACCTTGGAGTTAATTTTACAGAAAAGGATTTTGAATCTGCAAGAAGTAAAACTGGTGTTAAATGGGAAACATTAAAAGGTGATATCAAACCAGAAGAGAGTTTAAAATATTCTGGAAAAAGAAGTGTTAGGATGGATTTGACTTCAAGTGAACTTACATCCCTTACTTATGAAAGAAAATGGAGATACTATCCTTTAAAAAATTGGACAGTAAAAATAAATAAAGATGGAACAGTTGAAACATCTGGACAGATTTTAACAAATAAACTAATGGATTCACTAAAAGCATTTGGAATTTCTCTCGAGAAATCATTAAATAATATAGATTTAAAATATGGCATTCTTGGAAGTTTACAAAATCCTCAAATTGAAAGATTTTATTCTTTACTTAATCAAATTTCAAGATTTATAAAATCAAATCCATCTTTTTATATAAAAGGAAAAGCAGAAATTAAAAACAATAAAATAACTTTACTTGAATTACAATCTGTTTATCTTGGTAAGTTAAATTTAACAAATACAGTTAATAAATATATAGGAGAAATTAAAAGTTTTATTGAGGAAATTTTAAACAATACTCCTGGCTTATATGTAACTTCTCTTATTTTTCAAGATATGAAATTAAAATTTGTTGGTACACTTCCAGCGGTTGAATCTCATTTAGAGTGACAATTCTATAACTATTTTCTTTTCATTAGCAAACCACTTAACATTTGCACCAAAAGATTCTGAAATAAACCTTAAAGGAACAAAAGTCCTTCCTTCTTTAATTAAAGGTGGAGAATCGAGTGTTATAATCTTATCATTTACTCTTGCTAATTTATTACCAACTTGAAGAGTTATTTTAATATTTTTAGCTTGAAGATAAATTCTTATTGTTTTTGTATCATTCTCCCATGTGACTTCTGCTCCAAATGATTCAGAAATAAATCTTATTGGTACTACTGTTCTTCCTGGTGGAACAATAAATGGAGAGATTTTTGTATTATTAGGATCAATATAAACTTCTTTTTCATTTATTAATGCCTTTGATTTATCAATCCAAAGAGTTATAGTGAGTTTTTCGGGTTTTGGTTCTCCTAAAACTAATGAGAGAGGAATTTTTTGAACTCTTCTATTTCCAGAATCACAAACATAAATAAAACCCTTATAAATAAATAAATAATTTGGTTCAAAAAATTTACCTAATTCAAGAGAATAATTAAGTTCAGTAGTTCTTAATGATGAAATTTTTGTTAATGGACCTCCAAATTCACCAAAGGTTTTTATAAATTTTAAAATATTTCCATCCCAATTGAATATTTTAATATCACATGATTCACTATCAAGAATGAATAAATAATTTTCATACAAATAAATTGATGTAGGATTATAAAGGTTTAAGTTTTTGCCTTCATAAAGAAAATTGAAGTTTTTATCATATATTAAAATTCTTTTATTTCCATTATCTATAATAAAAATGTTTTCATAATTATCAATAAATATAGATATTGGATAATCAAATTCATATAGACCTTTACCATATTTGCCAAATGTTTTTATAAAATTTCCATCACTTGAAAAAATTACTATCCTATCATTATAAGAATCAACAACATAAATTTTTCCCCTATAAACAAAAATATTTTGAGGAAATAAAAACGAATCATTGTTAAAATTTTCTATTTTAAATCTAAAGTTTAAATTTTTATCAAAAGAAGATATTTCACCAATATATTTCGATATTGTATAAATATTTCCATTATCATCTATTGATATTCCATTTGGATGTTCAAATGCGTAATTTATTTTTTTAATAAAATTTTTATTATTATCAAATATTGAAATAGAATTATTCATATTATCAACAATATATATTTTTTCATCATTTGAAATAGTTAATGAATTTGGATATAAGAATAATCCATCTTTTAGTGGTTCACCATATGATCTTATAAAATTACCATCTTGAGAAATAACATCAACTCTATTCTCCCATGGAACAGTGTAAATTATATTATATTCTTTTGTAATAAAAATTGAAATTGGTGCTTTATTGAAGAACCAATACGCATCAGTGTTTATTTTGAATTCTTTTAATTTTGTATTTCCAAAATCTTTATAAACATATATTTTAATATTATAATAATCAGAAATGTAAATTTTATCACTATCATCTACAAAAACATCCGATGGCCTTCCATCAATATTAATTTTTTTAATGAAATTAAAATTAATATCAAAGATTTGAACTCTTCTATTCTTGGAATCACATATAAATATATTCCCATTTTTATTTATATAAATTCCGAGAGGACCATTAAATTCTCCATTATTTTCACCCTTTTTCCCAAATTCAGAAATAAATTTTCCATTTAAATCGTAAATTAATATTTTTGAACTGTCAAAATCTGTTATATAAACTTTCCCATTATATATAGAAAGATCAATTGGTGAACTTAATCTTTCCTTTCCAAATGTTGATACAAAATTATAATTTTCATCGAATACTTGAATTCTACTATTATTTGTATCAACAATATAAATCTTTTTATCTTCTCCCAAAATAATTGAATTAGGAGAGTTAAATTTACTATTTTCTTCTCCGAAACATCCAAATTCATACCATTTGTTTAAATTTATATCTAAAATTGAGATAGTATTTCCAATGTAATTTGATAAATAAAGTTTATTAGAATTTAAATATATACCGGTTGGGAATATTAAATTTGAAGAGCTTCCTCCTTTACCAATAATTTCGATAGTTTGTAATTTAAAACTAAATAAATTTATAATAAAAAATAAAATTATAATTAAGTAATTTTTTCTCAAATTAACCTCCCTATGGAGATTTTTCAAGAGTTACATCAATTGTTTTAGTATCTCCTTCATTTAAAGTTACTTCAGTTAAATAATCTAAATAACCCTCTAATCGAAGAATTATCTCATGTTTTCCTGGTTTTACCTCAAAAGTTCCATCACTCAAACCAACTAAAATTTTATCAATATAAACTTCAACCCCTTTTGGTTTTGTTATTATTTTTAAATATGTTTTAGAGGTCAGTTTTTTCAAAGTAACTATAATATTTTGTTCTTCATTCCCTACTATATTTACTACCTTTTCATAATCTTCATATCCTGTTAATGAAATTTTAATTCTATAACTACCTTCTTTTAATTTTAAAGATATTGGTGTTTGACCTCTATATGTATTATCTATATATAATTTTGCTTTTGGGGATGAATCTATATTAAGAGTTCCTTCTAGTATTATTTCTTTCTTCTTTAAATTTGCTTCAATTAAAGCTTCTTCATTCTTTTTAATATTTACTTCTTTTTCCCAATCTTCGTAATTTTCATAAGTTAATTTAATTTTATAAGTTCCCTCATTTAGATTTATTTCCATTGGAGATTTTCCTTTTAACTCATTATTTATATAAATATTACAATTTGATGGTTCGCTTTTTATTTTTAACAATCCTAAATTTTCGCTCAATTTATTTAAATTAACTTTTATCTCTTTATTTTCTGTTATATTTATTGATAAAATATAATCTTCATAACCATCAAGTTTTAATTTAATTATGTGAGTTCCTATTGAAATATCAGAGAAAATATGAGGAGTTAAAAAGTTGGTATCTTTATCATCTATAAAAATTCTCGCACCTTCTGGTTCTGTTTCTATTTTTAAAGTTACTAAATTTATCTCCTCAAAATCAAAAAAAATCTCTTTTGAATCTCCATTGCTTAATAAAACTTCCTCTTTTTTTGTTTTATCTTTATATTTTACTTCTATTAAATAATTTTTTGCATTTAAATTATTGAATTGATAAGGAGTTTTAAATCCAGTGTCTTTTCCGTCAATATAGATATTTAAACCTTCTGGTTGAGATTTAATCATTAAAGATGCATAAATTATATTTTGATTTATTGGAACTTTTGGTTTAAGTTTTAAGTAAATTGCAAAAGAAATACCAGAAATTATTAAAAACAATATAATTAATAAAATAAAATTCTTTTTTAAAAATAAATTTGGGTGTAAAATTTTTTCTTTTGAAACTTCTATTTTTCTTTTTAATTTCACATTTATTACTGCTCTTCTATAAGGAATAACATCAATTTTAATTTTTTGGTTTTCAAAACCGTCTTTTTCAATAAAAATTTCATATTTTTTAGGTGATAAATTTTCAATCAGTAAAGGAGAAAACCCTTTTTCTTCTTCATTGATTAAAATTTTTGCATTTTCTGGATCTGTTTTTATAAAAATTTCTCCATAACCTTCTATTAACTCTTCTTTTTCTTTAAATTCAATTTTCTTTTTTACTAATTTTCCTCTTTTTATTAAAATTAAATCTTTTATAAATTCTTCTGGTGTTTGATATCTATTTTCCTTATTTTTTGATAAACTTTTTTTAATTACATATTCAAGATCTTTAAATTTTTCTGGCAAATTAAGTGGAGGAGGCTCTTTTGTTATATGCATATTTATAATTCCCCATGGTGTATCAGAGTCAAATGGAGGACTTCCATTAATTAATTGGTATAGTGTAATACCAACAGAATAAATATCACTTCTTATATCAACTTCTTTTCCTTGTGCTTGTTCTGGTGAAATGTAATATGGAGTTCCTAAAAAAGCACCTTCCTGAGTCATTGTGTGTGTAAAAGATACTCTTGCAATTCCAAAATCCATAACTTTAACAACACCATCTTTATTTATCATAATATTTTGTGGTTTTATATCTCTATGTGCCTCAACTCCGTTTTCCTTTGCATATTGGAGTGCTTTTAAAATTTGAATAATAATATCTATTGATTCAATTATTTCAAATTTACCCTTTTCTTCAATTAATTGCGAAAGAGTTTTCCCTTCTACATATTCCATTACAATAAAATATCTATTATTATCAACCCCAAAATCTTTTACCTTTGTAATATTTTCATGACTCATATTGCTAATAATTTCTGCTTCTCTTAAAAATCTTTTTATATAATTTGGTGAAGAAGTTAATTCATCTTTTAAAATTTTAACAGCAACAACTTCATAAGTTATAAGATCTCTTGCAATATAAACAGTTGCCATTCCCCCGCTTCCAACTTTATCATAAATTTTATATCTTTCTTTAATAATCATATCTAACATGATTAACTTCCTTTAAATGTTTATCAAAGCAATAACAACAGTCATATTATCAAAACCACCCTTTTCCTTTCCCTTATTTATTAATTTTTTTACACAAGTTTCTAATTTCCCTTTACCCATAATTTTATATATCTCTTCATCAGATAATAAATCATGAATCCCATCAGTAACAAGAATTAATCTATCATTTTTTTCAAGAGAAAGAGAATAAATATCAGGTTCCACATCTTCTTTAATGCCAATTGCTTTTGTTATAACATTTTTTGGTATTATATTTTCCATTTCTTCTTTATCAATTAATCCCTTATCCATCTCTTCCTGAAAAAGAGAATGATCTTTTGTTAATCTTAGTATCGAATTTTTCCTTATTAAGTATGTTCTTGAATCACCAATATTTAAGATTTTTGCATTTTTATCTATAATAAAAACTGCATTAAATGTTGTTCCCATTCCTTTATAATTATTATTACTTATTGATTTATCAAAAATCTTTTCATTTAATTTCTTACAAAATTCAATTAAATTTTTATCTGAAAAAATTAATTCTGGAGAGGGGCTCTCTTCTTCTTCCCCTCTCCATGTTATAGCAAAATCTCCTCTTTGGTAAACAAAATCTTTTAAATATTCAATCGCCAAAGAAGATGCTACCTCACCTGCTCTATGACCTCCCATACCATCACAAACACAGAGCACAGTAAAATTTTCTTTTGATAAAATTAAATAGTTATCTTCATTGTTTTCTCTTACATTACCTATATCGCTTTTTCCATAAGTAAAAATTATTTTTCGCATCATAGAATTTTAAACACTAAGATGGTATCTCCTATTTTTATTTCATCACCATCATTCAATTCAGTGCTTGTTATTTTTTGATTATTGACAAATGTTCCATTTGTTGAAGCAAGATCATAAATTATAAATTTATCATTCTCTAATTTTATCTTAGCATGTTGTCTTGATGCTTTGTTGTCATCAATAACTACTTCATTACCACTCTCTCTACCAAGATTTATAACTTTTTTCTTTAAAGGGAATGTTGCTCCGCCCTTCTTACCACTTTTAACAACCAAAATTGCTGGAGCTCCTTCTAAAGTTTCTTCTTCAATTACAGTTTCTTCATATTTTTTAGAAACCTTTGGTTCAGAAACAAATGTTTCCCCTGTCTTTTCAACTTTTTTTTCAGGTACATATCCTCTTGGTTCAACCTTTTTAATAGGTTCATATACTGGTTTTCTTCTTCTAATTAAAAATATATAAAGAAGTGCAATTACTAATGCTCCTATTACAATCCCACCAATTAATAATGGATAATTTAATCCCATCTTGATTCTTTCTTTTTCTTGAAGAACTATTGAAAGTGTTCTTGCTCCTACAACTTTAGTTGCATAAAGAACTGTACCTGATACCCAATATTCCTCGCCAACTCTTGGTACATCAGGAGTTGTTAAAATTGCAATAGTACCAGTTTCATCAGCCAGATCATACCATCCAAGTTGGAGCGATGGTTGTGTTCCATTTGCTGTAACTGTTCCTTTAACAGAAATAAAATGCTGATCATAATTTAAAGGATTATTATTGATATCTGATGTTTTAACAAGGAGTGGAGTATTAGGGTATGAAACACAACCAATCAAACCAATCACTAAAAGTAAAGCCAACATCACCAAAAAAAATTTTCTTACCATTTTTTACCTCCTATATATAAAAAATTTAATGAGTAATTTTAAGACTTTGAATAATTTTCAGATAAGTGTCCATAAATTCAGGGAATAGTGCAGTATCTGCAATATATGTCATGTCATAACCTATCTTATTATAAATTAAATATGTATGTGCTTCTGTAACATTCTGTCCCGCTCTATCAACTCCCTTTATAATAAAGATATATCCCTTCTCACCACTTACCTCATTTTCATTTTTAAATATCTCTTTATAATCAACATATTGTGGTATTATTCTTGCCATTTCTTTGTTACCCCATGTAACTGAATCAACTTCTGTGATATTTTTTGTAATATTAAAGTATATATATGCCTCTCCACCAAAGTATCTCCTATTTTCAGTAAAACCNGTAAACTCACCACCCATTATGTAGATATCATCATCAATTCTAACTGGTTTAAATAGAGTGTCATCAGGTGCTTTAAATGATATTCCGAGATTTTGTTCACTGTAAGTTAACCAATTATTAGCAGAATACTTAGAAAGAAATCTTGGCATATCAGGATTTAAAATATACAAAAAAGATAACCATGATGTATCCATCGCAAAATCAAGTTTCGAATAATGCTTTAAGACACTACTCTGAAACCTAATTATTGGAGCCCATATAGATATTCCTGATGCTTCATTTAAATTCATTAAAGTTGTATCAGAATAAACATAACCAGGGCTTATTTCTTTTGCAAGTATCAAATTATTCAAAATATTTATAGAATCATTAACACCCTTTTTAATATCATAGTCTGCTATTCTAATATCATTTTTTAGAATCTCGAGAAAATATTTAAGATCAACATATGTAGAATAAAGTCCTAATTTTTCAATTAGTGGTACTTTTTTGATATCTTCAACTATATAATCTCCATAAT
>JAOAHY010000020.1 GCA_026414995.1 Caldisericia bacterium
GACACCTTATTACTCTACTAAATCAAATGAAAAAATTATTAGAATGCCTTATTATGAACAAATTGGAGGCTCTTGTGTTTCAACTTCAGCACAGATGTTATTAAAATATAGTGGAGTTGATATAGAACTTTTTGAAATTTTAAAAGAAATTAAATCATCTGATACTGATTTTGGATTGAGTGAGTCTTTGTTTGCAAATAATTTAAGAGAATTTATAAGTAAAGAAATTGGTTTTACAGTTAATAACATACCTTATTTTGGAATTGCACATTTAAAATGGAGAACTTTGTCTGAACTTGATAAGGGACATCCAGTAATTTTAAGTTGGGGAAAGCATGCTGTTGTTGTTTTAGGATACACAAATAATGGTTCTGAAATAATTATTCATGACCCTCAAAATATTTCACCTGCAACAAACGATAATGGAACAATGTATACAGTAAGAAGTTGGGATTGGATTAGAGAAAGACATAAGGTAGCAACAGAAAAATACTTAATTCTTTACCCAGAGGGTACTTTTGCTTCAAGTCATGCTCTTTCTTTAATGTGTCCTGGAAACGATGAACAAAACGCAATGTCAGCAGGAGAGATTGCGTTTTATGTTACAAATCCCAGTACCTTGAAATTAATATCTTTCTATCAATTGCAAATAAAACCATCTAACGAAAAAGATGGATATGTTTGGATAAACAATAATACAAAAAAACAGATAGAATATATTTCTCAAGATGCTGAGATATTAAAATTAAAACTAAATGCATATAATGGGTCAAACAATAAAAGAGATATAGAAATACAAACTGCAATAGAAGAAGAAAAAGATGGGAATCCTGGAAAAAAGATTGCAACTAATGTTCAGAAATTTACAATTAACGAAGCAAATCTTAATAATGCTTCAACTGTTCGATATCAATTTGAATACAAAGTTGAAGATTTAAGAGATTATTCAATTTCTGATAAAGATGGAAAACAAAATATACTTATCCATACAACTCTTTGGGAAGGAAATAGTTTAAAAGATTACTTTATTATTAAAGCAATATTAAATATAGTTCCAAAAGTTTCTTCAATAAACCCAGCAACTGGAAAAGGTGGAGATACTATAACAATAAATGGATTTTCTTTTGGTAAAAATAAAACAACAAAAAGTAAGGTATTAATTGGAAATAAACAGGTTGAAATTACTAGTTGGAGTGACAAAGAAATTAAAATTAAACTTCCTTTAGATATTGAAAGTGGACCTGTTGTTGTTTATACAGGAGAAAAATATGAATATGAATCAAATAAAGATGTTTTATTTAATACTTTGCCAAAATGTGATGGCTTTTCTGAAGTTAGAGGAACAACACCAAGTTGGAGTAATATTGATTGTAAATGGGAAACATATGAAAGGTTAATTCAATTATGTATTCAGTTAAAAGATGGAAAAATAAAAAATGATAGTAATACATGTTACAATTCTTATCAAGATGTTTCAGGGAGTTATGACCAAAATGGAAATGTAAATTTTATTTTCACATGGAAATCACAAGAAACAAATGATAATTATGGTTATATTGTAACAGGAACATTTACAGGAAAGTTTGTAAAAGGATGTATTTTTTATGGAACTGCAAAAGGTAAAGTTAGGGTTTATAATAAGAATCCTACTTATTGTAAACCATATGATATAGAGAAAGAATTTACATCTCCAATGTATGACAAAAACTATAAGCCATAATTAAAATATATTGACTAAAAAAAATTAATAATTATAATAAACTATGCTTTTACAATTATTGTAAACAATATTTTTAATTTTAATTTAAAAGATAATAAAAACAAAAAAGTATTTGGAGGATTTATGGAAGAGATTATTAAGATAGAAAATCTCAAAAAAAGATATTCAAATGGAGTTGAGGCAGTAAAAGGAGTAACATTTTCAATTAATAAAGGAGAAATTTTTGGATTTTTAGGTCCAAATGGAGCAGGAAAAACAACAACTATTAAAGTTATAATAGGACTTTTAAGACCAACATATGGAAAAGTTTTTGTTGATGGTATTGATATTTCAAAAAACCCTAATGGAGTAAGAAATTTAATCGGATATGCATCACAAGAAACAAGTGTTGATGATAACTTAACAGGATGGGAAAATCTCTATATACAGGGAAAACTTTATCACATTCCTTTAAGAGAAATTGAAGAAAGAGGAAAAGAATTACTTAAAATGTTTAATCTTTGGGATAGAAGATTTGATCTTGTTTCAACTTATTCTGGTGGTATGAGAAAAAGATTAGATATATCACTTGCACTTATTCATAGACCAAAAATTCTTTTTCTTGACGAACCAACACTCGGATTAGACATACAAACAAGAGTTTCAATTTGGGAATATATAAGAAAATTGAGATGTGATTTTGGAATGACAATATTTTTAACTACACATTATATGGAAGAGGCAGATGAACTTTGTGATAGAGTTGCAATTATTGATATGGGCGAAATAAAAGCAATTGATAAACCTGGTAAATTAAAAGAGATAATAGGGGGTGATATTATTACTTTTACTTTGAAAGATAGTGAAAATAAAAATTTATTTCTTGAAAAAGTTAAAAATCTTCCAAGTGTATCAAACCTAAAACTTCTTCAAAATGGAATTTATCAAGTAATTGTCTCTCAAAATGGAGATAGATTAATTCCTGAAATATTTAAAATTGCTGGAGAGCAAAAAGTTGAAATTGATTCAGTTAGATTAAAAAGGCCATCCCTTGATGATGTTTATCTTCATTTTACAGGTAAAACTATAAGAGAAAGTGAAGAGAGTAAAGAAGATATAATAAGGAGAAACATCACAATTAGGAGGGCAAGAAGATGAAAACATTTATATCAGATATATTTATTATATGTAAAAGAGAATTGATTAAATTTTTTAGACAAAAAGCAAGAATTTTTGCAACAATATTTCAACCGTTAATTTGGTTAGGTCTTATGGGAAATACAATGAGTAGATTAACTAATAATCCATTTGCTTCACAAATTTTTGGAACTTCAAATTATCTTTCTTTTATGACTCCAGGGATTGTAATAATGACTTCACTATTTGGTGGAATTTTTGGAGGAAGTTCAATTATTTGGGATAGAAGAATAGGATATCTTGATAAACTTTTAACATCACCAATAAATAGAGTTGCAATTCCAGTAGGCAAAGCACTCTCAAGTATGATAGCAGCAAGTCTTCAAAGTAGCATTATACTCTTTATTGCTTATATTTTTGGTGTAAGATACTCAACTGGAATTTTAGGAGTGCTTGTTATTATTTTATTTTGTATGTTATTTACATTTATTTTTGCAGGTCTCTCATTAATTATTGGAACAACACTTAAAACTATTGAAACATTTTTTACAATAATAAACTTTTTTACTCTTCCAATTACTTTTTCAAGCACAGCACTTTTTCCACTTGAAGCAATGCCAAAATGGTTACAATATATAGCAAGAATAAATCCTCTCTCTTATGCTGTTAATCCAATTAGAACTTTAACAATTAAAGGATGGGAATTATCTCCATTAATACAAGGTCTTCTTATTATTCTTCTATTTGATGCTTTTATATTCTCTTTAATGTATCTAACTTATAAAAAATTAACAACTGAATAAATGTTAATTTTGTGCCTGACAACAGATTAACATTTTAAATTTGGGTTAGGTAATAGAGAAACATATAAAATAAATTAGTATTGATGAATATTTTTAAGATATGGTATAATGGAGAAAATTTATATTAATTGAGGAGAGAGTATGCAACATTTTGAGTTAAATTGGATTGAAAAGATGAGATTTGAAGGGGAGACACACTCAAAACACAAAATTACTCTTGATGCAAGCGAAGAGGTTGGTGGAGAAAATAAAGGACCAAGACCAATGGAACTTTTTATAGTTGGGCTTATGGGTTGCACAGCAATGGATGTTATATCAATTCTTACAAAAATGAGAAAAAATGTTAAATCGTTAAAAATTGAAGTTGATGCAGAAAAAGAGGAGAATCATCCTAAAGTTTGGACTCAAATAAATTTAAAATATATATTAAGAGGCGATGATCTTGATGATAAAAGTGTTTCGACTGCTATTGAATTATCGCAAGAAAAATATTGTTCAGCAGCAGCAACTTTCCAAAGAAGTGGAGCAAAAATTAATTATTCTTTTGAAATAATAAAAGAATGAAATATTTTGGAACTGATGGAATAAGAGGAATTGCAAATGAAGATCTTACTCCAGAATTTGCTCTTAAAGTTGGTAAAGCAGCAGGAATTTATTTTAAAGGTGATCTAATAGTTTCTAAAGACCCCAGACTCTCATCAGATTCACTAGAAAGCGCTCTGATTTCTGGGATTTTATCTACTGGAGTAAATGTTTATTCAACTGGTATTTTACCAACTCCTGCCTTGTCCCTCCTTCTTAATATAAATGGTAAAAGTGGCGGTGCTATGATATCTGCTTCTCATAATCCAATAGAATATAATGGAATTAAATTTTTCAACAGAGGCGGAATAAAACTCTCAGAAAAAGAAGAGGAGGAAATTGAAAAATTAATAGATGGAGAGATAATAATTCGAAAAAATTTTGGAAAACATATAAATTTTATAGAAGGAAAACACTTATATATTGGAGAAATTTTAAGAAACAATAAAATAAATTTAAAAGGAATAAAAATTGCGCTTGATCTTGCTTATGGAGCAACAACAACTGTTGCCCCGGTTATTTTTTCCTCTCTTAATGCAGATCTTACTCTATATAATGAAATACCAGATGGAAATAAAATTAATGTAAAATGTGGTTCAACAAATATAGAATATCTTCTCCAAAAAAAGAAGGAGAGAGATTTTCAAGTTGGTTTCTCATATGATGGTGATGGAGATAGAGTTATAGCAGTTGATGAAAAAGGCGATGTTGTTGATGGTGATATGATTATGTTTATTCTTTCTAAATATCTTAAACTTGAAAGTGTTGTTATTACTGTTATGAGTAATTATGGTCTAAAAGTTTTACTCAATAAATATAATATAAAATATTATGAAACCCCTGTTGGAGATAGAAATGTTTTATATAAAATGCTCGAGGTAAACTCACCAATTGGCGGAGAACAATCTGGTCATATAATTTTTCTTCCTCAAAGTAAAACCGGAGACGGAATCATAACATCTCTTCTCCTTTTAAAGGTAATTTTAAATGAAAATAAACCTCTCTCAGAATTAAAAAAAGAATTTATTAAATATCCTCAAATTTTAAAAAATATTGAAGTAAAAGATAAAAATTTAATAATGAATGATGAAATTTTTAAAAAGGAGGTGATGAAATGGAATGAAGCACTAAATGGTAAAGGAAGAGTTTTAGTAAGACCATCAGGTACAGAAAACTTAATTAGAATTATGGTTGAAGGTGAAAAGGAAGAGGAGATTAAGGAGATTGCTTTCTCCTTAGAAAATTCTTTAAAAAAGCGCCTGGCCCAGATTAATAATCTGGGTGACGAGGAAGAGGGTTCCCCTAATTTTTATAATAAGGGGTAAAATCGAACCATTCGGCGGATGCCCTCAAGGATGTTGCCGTCCTTTGAGGTCTTCTTTAAAAACACAGGGTAACCTGTGAACAAAGAGAAGACCAGGCAAAAAGGAGAGATTCATGTGTGGCATAGTTGGATATATAGGTGATAGAGATATTCTCCCACTTATTATAGATGGTTTAAAAAGATTAGAATATAGGGGATATGACTCTGCAGGTATTGCCCTTTGTGGAAAAGATTTTTATCTCGTAAAAACAAAAGGGAGAATATCTCTTCTTGAAGAAAAAATAAAAAATTCATACATAAATGGAAACTATTCTCTTGGAATAGGTCAAACAAGATGGGCAACACATGGACCACCATCAGATATTAATGCTCATCCACACTATGATTGTAAAAAAGAAATTATCGTTGTGCATAATGGAATAATTGAAAATTATGATGAGATAAAAAAGGAATTAATTTCAAAGGGACACATTTTTCAATCAGAAACAGACACTGAAGTTGTTCCACATTTAATTGAAGAGTTCTATAATGGAGATATTTTTGAAGCAACTCTTAAAGCAGTAAAATTTTTAAAAGGTTCTTTTGCATTAGCAATATTTTCACAAAGAGAAAAAGACAAAATTGTTGCGGTAAGAAAAGAATCACCTCTAATTATTGGACTTGGTGAAAATGAAAATTTTCTTGCATCGGATATTCCTGCTCTTCTTCCCTATACAAAAAATGTTGTAATTCTTAAAGATGGCGAAGTTGCTCTTTTAAAAAAAGATTTAATTAAAGTTGTAAATATGGATGGTGAAGAGATTCAAATTCATAAAATGGAAGTTACCTGGTCTCTTGAACAGGCAGAAAAAAAGGGTTACAAACATTTCATGCTAAAAGAAATAATGGAACAAGGAGAAATTTTAAAAGACACTTTAAGAGGAAGAATAAAAAATAATAAAGTTTATCTTTCAGAGATTAAAGATAATGAATTTTTAAAAAGGATAAAAAATATTCATATCGTTGCATGTGGAACAGCATATCATGCTGGTTTAATTGCAAAATATATTTTAACAGATATTCTTGATATACCAATAAAATGTGATGTTGCATCTGAATTTAGATATGAAAATCCGAATATAAATAAGGATTCACTTGTTATACTTGTATCTCAATCAGGCGAGACAGCAGATACAATTGCATCACTTAGACTTTCAAAATCTTTAGGAGCAAAAACTCTTGGCGTTGTAAATGTAAATGGAAGTACAATTTTTAGAGAAAGTGATGAAGTTCTTCAAATTTATGCTGGTCCTGAAATTGCTGTTGCATCAACTAAGGCATATGTTGCACAAATCTTAACTTTACTCCTTTTTTCAATTCATATTGGAAAATTAAGAGGGGTAATTAATGAAGATTTTGAAGATTATATTGTAAAAGAAATAGAAAAAGTGCCAGAACTTGTAAATAGAATTTTGAGTGAGACTAATAAACCAAAAGAGATTGCAGAAAAAATTGTAAATTTAAATAATGCTTTTTATATAGGAAGATTACTTGATTATCCAACTGCGCTAGAAGGTGCATTAAAATTAAAAGAAATTTCTTATCTTCACGCAGAAGGTTATCCAGCAGGAGAATTAAAACATGGACCTCTTGCTCTTATTGAAGAGCAAGTTCCAACTTTCGCAGTTTCAACAGATGAAAGAGTTTTTGAAAAAATGTATTCAAACATAAAAGAGGTTAAAGCAAGAAGAGGTAAAGTTTTTTCAATTGTTAGAGAAGATTTTAATGTAGTAATTGAAGAATCTGATGATTTTATTTTAATTCCAAAAACACATATTTATGTTTCACCAATATTATCAGTTGTACCATTGCAATTAATTGCATATTATACAGCAGATTTAAGAGGGCTTGATGTTGATAAACCAAGAAATTTAGCAAAATCTGTAACTGTTGAGTGAGGTGAGATATGGAAGTTGAGGCGATACTTTTAGGTGGTCAAGATAAGTTAGAAGATTGGGTTAAAGAAGAAGGAGTGCCACATAAGGCACTCCTTCAAATTGGTTCAAAAAAAATGATTGATTGGGTTATTGATTCATTAAGAGATACCCCTCAGATAAAAAAATTAATTCTTATAGGCGATAAGGAAATTTTTAAAGATTATATAAATAAAGTTGATATATTTTTAGAAGATTCACATGATTTTGTTTTTAATTTAATGAAAATTTCTGATGTAGCATCTTTACCTTATTCACTTATTACTCCAATTGATGTACCTTTAATTACTTCAGAAATTTATGAAAAAACACTAAATTATTGTTTTAATTTTTGTCCAGATTGTTATCTTTATGTTTTAGTAAATAATAAAAAAGATGTTGAAGAGAAATATCCTGGAACTAAAAGAACATATTGGAAACTTAAAGGTGGATATTTTAAAATGGGTAATATTTTTTTAATTAGAAGAGAGCTTTATCCAAAAGCAATTGAATTTGGAAAACTTGTTTTTGAAGCAAGAAAATCTGCTTTAAAATTAGCATCACTTTTTCCATTTTGGTTTATTTTTAAGGCTGCTATTCATAAAGCAACATTAAGTGATTGTGAAAAAGTTGTTGTTGATAAAATAAAATTAAAAGGAAGGGCTGTTCCAATTCCTTATCCTGAAATTGCAGTTGACATAGATAAAAAAGAGGATTTAGAGTTTGTAAGAAAATATTTAAAATAATTTTGTTATAATAAATTAGAGGAAATATGTAAGGAGGTTTTTTCATGGCTATTGAGGGGAATATTGAAACTTTTCCTATTGTTGATGTATTAACTTTATTATCAAATTCGGGTAAAACTGGTATTTTATATATACAAGGAAAAAAAGGAATTGAAAATATTAAAGGAGAAATTCATATAATTAAAGGAAAAGTTCATGATGCCTTTTGTGGAAATTTGACTGGAGAAGAAGCTTTTTATGCTTTATTTTTAATAGATGAAGGTTCTTTTTCATTTAAATTAAAAGAAATAGATACAAAACAAAATATAACAAAATCTATTGATGCATTAATGATTGATGCAATTAGAACTGCAGATGAAACAAAAGATCTATATAAAAAAATTCCACCAAGATTTACGATAATTGAGATGAATCCGAACCCTCCTGAAAATAATATTGAATTATCACCTGACGAGTGGCATGTAATGTATCTTTTTATGAATCCAACAAGCATTGAAGATGCAATGAAAAATACTATTTTACCTGAAATTAAAGTTGTTAAAACAATTTATGCTCTTCTTTCAGTTGGACTTCTTAAAAAATCTGATAAATTGATAAATATTCCAGGATATATATACGATAATATTTCTGATTTCATTGACAAAAATATTGGACCAAAAGGTTTATATTATTTAACCTATTATATTCCTAAAGGAATGCAAGATTTAAATTTATTTAAACAGAACATAAAAAAACTAAAACAAGATTTGATATCCATTTCTGATGAATTAAAAGCAGATGAAGTGATAAAATTTATATTAAAATCTCTTAACTTTGAACTATAAAAAGTTAGATATTTTATAAAATCTGTCTTTGGTGTTAGGCATATTTTATTATATTAAATTTTAATTTTATAAGGATAATTTTAAAATATTCTTGAAGGGTGCGGAAGGTCACTCATCTTTTCTTCCAAAGACCTCATCCCTAAAGTCGGGCTCCCCTTGACCCCGCACCCATTTTTATTTTATATTACATTAGGATTTATGTCAATATTAATCCCCATGCTACAATGGTATCTGACACTTTTGAAACATATTAATTTGGTGTCAGACACAAAAGTAACATATTTATTTCCAGTCTTGTGGACCTATAAATCTAATTCTTCCAGTTGCAGGAGTTATATATATTGTTATAACTTTTGGTAATTTATTTCCTCTTGCATCTCTTGTTTTTCCATATAAATTTTTAGAAATTAAATTTATATGTCCTCCTTGAGATGGATTACCCCACTCATTAAAAGAAAAGGAGACAAAATATGAAGTTGGAGATGATTGAGTTCCAAAAACAACAGAATTTGCGCTTCCAAGTCCATCATCAGTTGTAATTCCTTTTGTATATCCAAAAGAATAGGGAAATCCAATTCCTTTGCTAAATTTTCTAACAACAATATTTTGAAACTCACCTGTATTATTTATTATGTAAACTATGCTTTTCCCTTCATTATTTGCCTTTTGAATAGCATTTTCTCTTAATTCAAATACATAAACATTGTTTAGTTCAGGTGTACTTGGATTATAAACATAAAAATTTATTTTTAATTTTTCAAGTTGTGCCCTTGCTCTTTCTTGAACCTCTCTCAAATCGTTAACTAGTTGAAAGGCATCATTTTTTAACCTTTGAGTTGCAATTAAAGTTGGAGATAGAGTGAAAATTCCATAAGATAAAATTGAAATTATTGTTATTGTGGTTATAAGTTCTATTAAAGTATAACCTTTGTTTATTTTAGAATTTAACTTTTTAAACATCTAAAAATCCAAAATATATCAAAAATTTTTATAATTTTATCAAAAAATGAATAAATTTTTAATATGTTTGTTTAAGTTAATTTTTATTTGAATAAATTAATTTTCCATTTTCAAGAATATTTTTAATTAAAGGGTTAAAATATTTTTCATCTTCAAATTCTTTTTTATTAAAAATAATAAAATCAACAGCAACATCTTTTTCAATTTTCTCATATATTATTTTAGACCACTCTTTTCCACTTTTATCTTCTGGCATTATTATAAATAAATCAAGGTCACTAAATAAATTTATATTACCTTTCAAAAAAGAACCAAAAAGATAAACTTCTAAAGCACCTAATTTTTTTAATTCATTTAAAATTTTTTTAAGATTTTTCTCCAAAAGTTTTTTTCTTTTTGATTTTTCTTTATATATAAAATTTAGGATATTCATAACTTAAATCTTTCTCTAACAAAATCAATTATTCTTTTTGCAATAATTGATGCTTCAAGAGCTTCTTCTGGATCATCAAAAAATCTTGAAGGAATTCCTCCTGGAAGTCCATTTGGATATCTTGTGGGAATATAATATCTGTCTAATTTTTTTGCATCTTTATAATTTAAAAAATCTTTATCAAATTCTATCGCTATATTTAAAAGTTCATCTATTGAGTGTGTAAAAAAGTAATGTATTGACTCAGTTTTTAAATATAAATAACCTTTAATTGCCTTTTCTACTGCTTGTTGAAAATGAAAAAGCGCAAGATAAAATTTATTTAATTTTCTTAATTCTTCTGCATCGTTAAATTCATCAATTGCTTGTATAATCCATCTTTTTGCTTCTTCAATTGGTTCTCTTTTCACAAATTAATTATACATTAGTTATTATTTAGGGCCAAACATTCTGAGTGTTCCTGTACCTGGTGCAACAGTTATCTCAACAGATAAATTTTGCCCCTCATTATTTTTTAGAGTTGGAGTTTCAATAATAATTAATATTTCACCAGAATCAGTATTATTAACTTTTTTTGGAACCCCCCACTCATCATACATATAAGTTGCTACTCCTGTTCCATAAGTTGTATTTCCAATTCTTATACTTTTAAAATTTATTCTTGAATCAAGTTTTTTTGAAACAATATTTTCATTTGTTCCACTATCAAATGCTCCTTTTCTTTTTTCAAATCTATATGTTCCATTATTTATATCAAACTCGATTCTTAATCTCTCAAGTTGTGCCCTCGCTCTCTCTTGCACTTCTTTTAAATCATTTAATATTTGCCAAGCATTATTTTTTAATCTTTGTCTAATTATTAATCTTGGTGAAAGATAAAAAACACTACCAGCAATAATTATTAATATTAATATAACTATACTTAACTCAATTAAAGTAAAACCTTTATATTTATTTATTCTCATCAAATTTTATATTATGGCGGATTCGCCATCTCCCTCCATAATCTTCTTGAGAAATATGCTTCTAAAACTTTACCAGCAATAAACTTATCAGATATTGTAAATTCTGTTGGTTGGTCGTTTTGATTTTTTTGCGTTCTAAAGTAAAAAATTGCTGATACATCACTACAACTGTTATTTGTTGCACGGACTCTCCAATAATAAATTGTATCTTGATTTAAAATATTTTGAGATAAAGTAAAAGTTGTGTTTGAACCAACATTTTGACTAAATATAATATTATTGAAATTACCATCAGTTGCTATTTGAATGGTATAAGTGATAGGTGGTGCACCAAATGAATTTTTCCAAACAAAAGTAGGTTTTAAAGAAACACCAGTTATTCCATAATCAGGAGACACAAGAACTGGTGGAGTTGGGCATGGCATATTTAAAAGAGGAAATGAAGGTGGTCTTGTAACAAAAAGGTTGTAATCAAAATTTAACAATTCATATCTATATTCACCAGTATAAGTATCATAAAAAGCAATTGAACCTTGAATTTTAATTTTATTTGGGTTGTTTTTATCAGAAACAATTCCACCACCTGCTAAAATATTTACATCAACTTTCATTGAGTTTGATGAGTTATTAGTTAGATAAACTTTTTTAGGTGTAATAATACCTAACATATCTATGTTGGTTGTATCAGAAGGAAAATTCCAATCATTAATTGATTTTGGATCATCTCTATACCTAACTGGTCCTCCTTCAAAATGAACATCGCCTGTTGCATAAATTGTTAATTTACCATCAAGAAAACCTCCACCTTTAAAATATACATCACCAACAACATACATAACACTTCCTGGATTACTTGATATATTTAAAGATTCCCAACCACCCTTCCCATTAACTCTATATTTTAAAGTATTGTTTTGAACATCTACTTCAATATAACCATTATTTGGTGCAACAACATAATAAGGTGTTCCTTGAGTTTTTGATAATATCTCTTGTTTTGCTTGATTAATTAAAGAATTACTTGCATTAGGATCTGTTAATGGTATAGAGTTATTTGTATATACTAAAAATATTTTATCAACACCTTGCGTGTATTGATTATCACCATTAACATCAATATACCAATTTTTTGCTCTTTCAATACCATCTTGGTCAATTATAGTTTCTATGCTTTTTCTTATTCCAACAGTATTACTACCATTTAATGGAGGGGTTATAGGAAGTTGAGTAGGGTTTTGCGGTGACCAGGTTGAAAAATTTACTATATATTCAATTCCATTATATATAAATTTAAATTTACCTTTATAATCAACATATTTTCTTGCAATAATAACATCATTTGTTGTTCCATAAAAATTAACTCTGTTATTTGTTCTAACTGGTCCATAAATAAATTCAGAAGAAGGAAGTGTTATATCATTATTAGTTGCTATTAAATAATGTGTATAATTTGCTACATAAATTTGAGAAGGTGGATCAGGAGGTGGAGGCAAAGTTTCATCTGGATTCCATCTTACTGTTGTACCTGGAATTCTAAATAATGTAACACTAGGTTCTTGTTCACCAATTATGAATGGTATTTGAAACTCTGCTCTAATTGCTCTTCTTATTGTATTAATTTGATATGAATATCCTGCAGTTTTTAAATTTCCATTTGTTTTATCAACATCAAGAGCATTAACATAAATTTTTTTGTTTATTTGAGGATAAACATTTGATCCGCTACCTTTCAAAGGATATTTTTTATATTCAGCATCTTCTTCTCTTGGCCAAACTAAATCAAAATATGTTTTAATAGTATTATAAACAGAATAAGGTACTTGCTTATTAAAAACATAACTAACAGCAGAAATAATTAATTTTCTTGTTGGATGTACATCAATGTCAGAGGTATAAATTTCTACAACATCAGCAGTTCTTACTAAAATACCCTCATATTGTCCATCTTCAACTGGATAATCTATATCATAAGGAATTATAATTTTATTCTTATTTAATGAGTTATAGTCAATGTTTTCTGTAGTTAATCCACCAAAATCTAAAATTATATTTTGCACTTTCTCTTTAACATAATTAGCCCATATATTATATGAATTTTCTACATCACTTTTTATTTTATTATATATTGCTTCGATACAAGAGGAACAATTTGTTTTAAATGATTCATTTAAGATTCTATTACTATAATCAGATAATTCAATTGAAAATTTTTGACTCAATTTTACTGACCCTAAATCTGGGTTTGTATCAATTGTTATAACATTTCCACTTGCATCTTTTAATTTCTTTTGAACTAAATCAACACTATAAAAATCATAAAAGTATTGACCTTTAGAAATATAATTTGAGAAAGAATTGTTGATTATAGAAATTATTTTTTGTTTATCAACTGAATTTATATTTGAACATTCAGGAACTATAGCATCAAGATTTGTTTTAAGTAAATTAACAATTGGTTCACCTAAATTATTTTCAAATGCTAAATATTCTGCAAGTGTATAAAAGTGATATGATTGAACCATATTAATCATATACTCAAGACCACCATCAGCAACTGTAAATGCTCTTTTTGAACCTGATAAAAGATTTTTTAAATTCAATTGTCTATTTGCACTTATGAATGTAAAACCAACAACTCCTACTAATACCATACTGACTATAAAAACTGTTATCAAAGCAAAACCTTTATTTCCAATTAAATTTCTCATGGCGCACAACCTCCAACAATTAAATTATTTCTTACTGCTATATTTCCTAAATAAATATATTCTTGAGGTTCTCCTCTTAATCTTAGTTTAACATAAGATACTATACAAACTTTAATAAGTTGACCTTGTTTTTTAAAAACAATTTCCTTTATTGTTGGTTCAGTAACAGGATTACCACCAACCCATTGACCTAAATCATCATTCCAAACTTCCCTTATTAGTTGTTTGCAATCTGGAAATATTTTTAAACTATAACTTCCTTGTGTTAAACTATATCTTACATACTCATTTTGATCTGGGTTTTGTGGGTCTCTATGTGAAAAAACTATTGAATTATATGATACATTATCATCCATTGGTTGATTATATATTAGAGGTGTACCGGGTTTATATAAAAAACATGCATCTCTTATCTCTCTTTCCAATCTATCCATACCTGCTCTTAAATTATCAATAAGAGCAGTTCTCATATAATTTTCTTGATTAAATGTTGTGATTTGTGAAAAAACTGGATAAAGACCAGCAAGAATTATTGAAAAAACAGTAATTGCAATTAATAATTCAATTAAGGTAAAACCCTTATGGCTCATGATAAGAAACCTCTGTTGAAGATTTTAACAACCTATCTCTTGTACCTTCTTTCCATTTAATAACTAAATCTATTTTATAAATAGTTTCATAAATATCATCTATTCTTAAAATATCCATAGGATATCTTGTTATATATAAATCAAATGAAAAGGCTCTATAAAAATTTTTAATATTTATTATATTATTATCACTTGTTCTAAATTCAAAGTCAAAATAAAGATTATTTTCATTTATACTTAAATTTTCTTCGTATCTCATTAAAAGTGTAGAACCTTGATAAAATGGATTTGGAACAGGTCTATTTTTAGGCAAACCTTCATACAGTCTTTGTAAATTATTCTTAAATGTTGCGTTTGGATCATTGTATATGATATTTCCATTTGAATCTCTAATTTGATAATAAAATTTTCTGCCTCTTAAATCTTCTAAAATATAGTTTGATAAATTTTCTGCTAAAAGTTCGAGATGGCGGGAGTTTGTTTGTCTATATAAAAATGTGACAGTAGATAGGGTTGCAAAAATTGGAAAAATAAAAATTACTAAGGCAATCATCACCTCAATAAGTGTTAACCCTTTTTTTTGTTTAAAAATCTTAAAAATCGTCATATTAAATTAATTTTAACAAATTATAAAATAAAAATTTTAAATTTTTATTTGAAAACTCAACAAAGATAAGGTGGTTTTTAATAATAAAAAAGGAAATGCAAAATTAA
>JAOAHY010000021.1 GCA_026414995.1 Caldisericia bacterium
GTGTTGGAACCGGATGTTTTTCTATTATATTATTCTGTATAGCACATCCTATTATAGATTTAACAAAACTCTCTCTCACATTTGAAGCAAGACCTGCTACTACAGTAACTGCTACTTTAATCCTAACTTTTTTTGCTTTTTCTTTAATAGCCTTTTCTTCTTCTTCGTCTGAAAGAGCTAAAAGCATTGCAATTTTTCCAATTCTCTCTAATTTCATCTCAATTTTTTCCATAATAAATTAATTATACCTAAATTTAACTATTTTATTTCTTTTTCAATAGATATTTTTTAATTAGAAAATAAAAAAGATATGTTAAAAATGCCCAGGGCAAAATGAATGCTAAAAAAATTATCATAAAAATAATTGAATTTATTATGCTTTTTAATGCAAAAATCAAGCCTTCTATGACTCTTTTTAAAATTTCAGATTTTTTCCAAAATGGAACGACTTCCTCTTTTTCTGTAATCATTATAGATATTTCAGAATATTCACTATGATAATTAATATAATTCATCCTCCCTTTTATTCTTTCAATTTCTGTCTCAATATTTTGAAGTTCGGTCCTTATTGAAAGTAAATCTTTAATCTCTTTCGCCTTTTCCAACCATGATAAAAGAAGAGTTCTTTGTGATTCAAGAATTTTTATTCTTCCTTCAAGATCAAAATATTCTTCGCTTACATCTTGAGTTGAAATTGATAAATTTTTCATTTTACCAATTTCATTCAATTTATTAACAAAATCATTAAAGTTTTTTGAAGGTATCATAAAAGTCAAATAACCAGAATTTTTTTCATCTTCTTCATAAACTTGTGAATTAATTAAACTCCCACTGAATTGATTTGCAAGTAAAATAACCTTGTTAAGCGTTTCGTAAAATTTGCCTTTTTCAACTTCAATGTTTGCATTACCTTTTTTTATCAATTTCAAACCAGTTTCATAATAAGTTGTTTGAGTTTTATATTGAGCATTTTCTTCTGTACTTTTAGTTTGCATAAGAGATTCATTATTTATACCATATTCAGGAATAGTTGAATTTTTTCTCATTGTTCCAAAAAATGGTAAAAGTTTTGAAAGAAAAACACTAGATAATATTAATCCAACAATAATAATTAAAATTATAATAAAGATTATTGATGCTCTTTTGTTAAATAATTTTCTCATTAAATTTCACCTCCTCTATTTTATAAACTCAAAACTATTTAAAAAGTTTCAAATAATTTTTTGATCTAAATCATTTTTTTGTAACAAACTATTTTTAAAATTGTATAATGAAATATAATGGATACAATAATTGAAACTCAAAATCTTATTGTAAATTATTATCTTGAAAAAGTAATTGTCCCTGCATTAAGAGGAGTAAATTTAAAAATTGACAAAGGAGATTTTGTTGCAATAATGGGAAAATCTGGTTCAGGAAAATCTACTCTTCTTCATGTCCTTGGTGGACTCCAAAGACCAACAAAAGGAACAGTCTTTATAAATGGAGTAAATTTAACAAAATTAAACGAAAATGAACTTGCGATTTTTAGAAGAAAATATATAGGATTTGTCTTTCAATCTTATAATCTTATACCGACTCTTAATGCACTTGAAAATGTTGAACTACCTATGATCTTTTTTAATAAAAATATCAAAGAAAGAAGAGAGAAAGCAATTTCAATTTTAACAAAATTTAAATTGGAAGATAGATTAAAGCATAAACCCTCTGAACTTTCAGGAGGGGAACAACAAAGAGTTGCAATCGCAAGAAGTTTGGCTAATGATCCTGAAATAATTTTGGCAGATGAACCAACAGGAAATCTTGATTCAAAAACTGGGGAAAGTATCATGGAAGAATTTGTAAATATAAATAAAAATTTTAAAAAAACTGTTTTAATTGTAACTCATGCAAGAGAAGTTGCTGAATATGCAAATAAAATTATACATATAAAGGATGGATTAATTGAAACAATCGAAGAATTAAGGAGGAATTAAATGAAAAAAAACTTGATCAGTCTGTTAATAATAATATTTATTTTTTCTTTTATAAAAATATCTTTAAGTAAAAATCAGGTTGAGAATAAACCAATTTTAACAATTAAAAATTTTAATTATTTTCCAAACCCTGTTGCAAATGGTGAAAGTTTCGATTTAAATCTAAATATAGTAAACATTGGCAGCAAGGATGCAAAAAATATTAAAATAGAAATTAAAAAAATTGAAGGACAAAATACTCTTTTATACTTCTCACCCAAAGAGTTCAGCAATGTAATTTATATAAATTTAATACAAAAAGAAGAGAGTAAAAATGTGAAATTTTCTTTTAATGTAGATGAAAATATTAAAGGTGGTGTTTATAATTTTGTTGTTGAATTTAATTATGAAGATGATGAAAAATTAAATTATTATAGTCAAGAAATTGTTGGAATTTTTGTAAATAAAAAACAAGAGAAAATAAAACCAAATGTATTGATAGAAAATATTATGACTGAACCAAAAATTGTGGAAATTGGAAAAAATTTTAAATTGTATATTTCACTTTTTAACATAGGAGAAGAAACTGCAAAAGGTTTAAAATTACAATTTAATGGAGTGGGGAATTCGCAAGATTTGTATCCATTTACTATTCTTGATTCTAGTAATACTATTTTTATTGGTGATTTAAAAGAGGGTGAGAGAAAGAAAATAAATATTAATTTTTCAGTATCTTCTGATGCAAAAGAGGGTTTATATAATTTGAATATTAATATAATTTATGAAAATAGTGAAAAATTTTCTGAACTACAAAAATTTGGAATAATTGTTAAAAAGATTGAACCACAAAAAAGTTTAAATTTGATTTTATCAAATTATAAAATTAGCCCTGAGATAGTTAATCCAGGAAATATTTTTGAAATTGATTATACAATTACAAACATTTCTAAAGAAACTGCATATAATATAACACATAAAATTGAAAGATTAGAGAACACAAACTCTCTTTATCCTTTTTCTCCAGTTTTCTCCACAAATATAAACAAAAATAATTTAATAAATAGTGGTGCTTCTATTAGAAATAAAATCAAATTTTTTGTCTCACCAGATGCAGAATCAAAAACTTATAATTTGCTTCTTTCAATAAAATATGAAGATATAAACGGAAATTTTTATGAAACCACATCAACTATTGGAGTTATTGTTCTGAGGAAACCTATTATTTCTATATTTAACTTTTCATGTCCAGAAAAAGTTAAAGAAAATGAGACATTTACTATTTCATGCGAAATTGGAAATACAGGAAATTATCCAATTAGAGGAGTGATTTTATTTCTAAAGGGTTTACCTGTTAATAACGGTGATAAATTTATTGGTACTCTTGAAAGTGGAAATTACGATACATATGAATTTGATGTAAAACTTGATAAAGAAGGAAATTATAGTGGTGAATTAATCATTCAATATGTAGATGATTCTAACAACATCCATGAGACTAAAAAAGAGTTTAAAATTTTAGTTGAAAAAGAGGTAGTGAATGAATCAAAAAATAATAATCCAAGATTAACAATATGGCAAAAGATATGGAGATTTATATTAAAACTTTTTGGAATAATTAAGTAAATGAGATTAAAAGATACAATAACAATTGTTCAAAGAAATTTAGCAAGATCTAAAACAAGAACAATTTTAACTTCAATTGGGGTTTTAATTGGTGTTGCTGCAATAGTAACACTAATTTCAATTTCAATTGCATTAAATAAAAGTGTTGTTGAACAAATTGAAAGTAGTGGAGATTTGAAAACTCTAACAGTTTATCCTATTTCATTTAGATTTGGAGGAAGAAACCCATTTAATAGGAGAAGCACTTCTTCTATGTCCGAAATAAAGATAATAAATAGAGATGCTCTAAAAAATTTTGAAAGAATTAATGGTGTTGTTGCAGTATCACCTATTTATGAATATTCTGGAATTAAAATTGAGGGAGGAAAAGTTTATAGCATATCAACTTTTATTGGAATTGAAGTAAATAAAATAAAAGAGATTGCAGGAGATTTAGAAAAAGGGAGATATTTTACAAAAAACGATAAATATTATTTAATTGTTGGAGCAAAGTTTGGAGAAACTTTTCTAGATAAAAATAGTGAAAAAGAAACAAAAATAGATGTTTTAGGAAAAAATTTTAAAATAACTTTACAAAGAATAAAAGATGGAAAAATAGAAACAAAAACATATTCCTTTAAAGTTATAGGAATATTAAAATCAAAAGGAACACAAGAAGATTATAATGTATATGTTCCAATCGATACAATTATTTCGATAAGAGATTGGGTAACTAACTCAAATCTTAATCCAGAACTTAATGGTTATCAAAGAGCGATTGTAAAAGTAAAAGATGTTAACAGTGTAAGTTATGTCACTCAAAAATTAGAAGATATGGGTTATACAGTTTTTTCAATTCAAACATTGATAAATGCCATTTCAAATGTTTTTAGAATATTGCAATTCATTTTAGGAGGTATAGCAGCAATTTCTCTTATAGTTGCTGGTGTTGGAATAATAAATACTATGACTATGTCAATTTATGAAAGAACAAGACAAATAGGAATCATGAAAGCAATAGGTGCATCAAATAAAGATATTCTCTTGATATTTCTAATTGAATCTGCTGCTTTAGGATTTTTTGGTGGTATTGGTGGAGTTATTTTATCATTTATTTTGAATACTATAATAACAATAATTTCACCCTTCATTACTCAAGGTGTAAAATTAAATGTTATTTCGCCATTTTATTTAATTATATTTGCAATAATGTTTGCTATAATTATTGGAATAATTTCAGGATATTTTCCATCAAAAAGAGCAGCAAATTTAAGTCCAGTTGATGCATTAAGATACGAATAAAACAAGTTTGACAAAATTAAATTTATTCCATATAATTTCAATTTGGTATGAGAAGGAGGGATTATGATCCTTAAAAAAGGAGATTATGTTGAAATAAAAAAAACTCTATTAAATCCAGATGAAAGAGCAGAAAACCTACCTGATGATACAAAGAAAGTTCCATATGAAGGAAAAATCAGAGGTTATCTTACCCACGATGGAGAGATAGGCAAAGAAGTAGAAATTGAAACTCCCATTGGAAGAAAATTAAAAGGAATTCTTCTTGGCTTGACAAAAGAGTATACACATAATTTTGGAGAACCAATTAGAGAATTAATTGATATTGGAAAAAAAATAAAAGAAAAATATCTTAAGGATTAAAATATGGGGAAGGTTGAAGAATTTTTGAAAAAAAGCAGCGAAATAATGAAGAAATCTCTTGCGGGAATTGAATATGATAAATTTGAAATAAAAAATATTTCATTTAATTATGACGCTCTTATGGATTCAGTCCCTTATGATATTGGTGAAATTTCAAAAATTCAAAGAGAATTTAAAGTTGGAGGAACTCCTCTTTATGAATTAAAAAATATTAATAAAATAGTTAAAAAATTATCAAAGAAGGGTTTTGGTGCAAAAATTTTACTTAAAGATGAAGCAAATAATGCCTCTGGCTCATTTAAAGCAAGAAGAGCATCACTTTCAATTTATCATGCAAAAAAATTAGGTTATGAAGGAGTAGTTGCAGAAACAAGTGGAAATTATGGAGCAGCAGTTGCATCTCAAGCAGCACAAATGAATTTAAAAGCAATAATAGTTCAGGAAGTATTTGATTCAAAATGGATTGGTCAACCTGAAATTCTTGAAAAAGGGAGAGCATGTGAGGCTTATGGTGCTGAAGTTTGGCAGATGACTGTTGGACCAGAACTTTTTTATACAACACTTCTTATTTTAAAAGAAACAGGTTATTTTAATGCATCACTTTATACTCCATATGGAATAAAAGGAATTGAAACATTAGGTTATGAAATAGCATTAGAAGTTAAAGAAAAATATGGGAAATACCCAGATTATGTTTTAGTTACTCACGCAGGTGGTGGAAATGTTACTGGAACTAAAAGAGGTCTTCTTTTAGGAGGTGCAAAAAATTCAAAAGTTATAGGTGTATCTGTTGATTTAAGAGGTCTTCATATGGCATCTGATAATGATTTTAATAAAAAATCATTCACTACAGGTCATACAGGCTTTGGAGTACCATTTATGGTTAAACCAGATAGAACTGATGTTCCAAGAAACGCAGCAAGACCTCTAAGATATATTGATGATTACTTAATTGTATCTCAAGGAGAAGTTTTTTATACAACAATTCTTCTTGCACAAGTTGAAGGACTTGAAAGAGGCCCTGCTGGAAATACATCCCTTGCTGCAGCAATTCCACTTGCAATTGAACTTCCTGAGGATAAGATAATTGTTGTTCAAGAAACAGAGTATACTGGTGCAGGAAAACATCCATTTGCTCAACTAACATTTGCAAAAAAAATGGGTATTGAAGTTGTAAAAGGTAAGCCAGAAGAAAATTTGCCAGGTAAAAAAATTGCAATACCGGAAGATGTTAGTGAACTAAGATATGAAAAGGTCGATTTAAATGAGATAAAGAGATCATATTTAAAAAATGCGATAAAAAATTTAAATGAAATAACAAAAGATGATCTTAAATTTCTTAAAGAAGAGATAAATGAAAAAGAAAGTGATTTTGTGGAGAGATATCTTTTTGAGAAAGGAGTGAAAGTTTATGGTTAGAGAAGATGATTTTGAAAAAAGAAGGGAGCATCTTAAAAATATGAGTGAAGAAGAATTAATTGAATATTTTTGGAAACTTACAGAAAAAATTGTTGACCCACTTGTAGAATTATCTTACACACATACATCTCCTTCAATTGAAAGAAGTGTTTTACTCAGAATGGGGTTTTCAAGCATTGAAGCAAAAGATATTGTAAAAAATATGGTTGAGAATAATCTATTATCACATGGTGCAGGAAGAATAGTTCTTTTATACAGCGAATTAAAAAACAAAAATTATATAGAGGCAGGAAAAGAATTAGCAAAAGGAATCGGATGGGACGAAATTTTAAATTATTATAGGAGGAATAAAGATGCTCTCTCCGAATGAAAAAATTAATATAAAAGAAATTTTAAAGGATCTTCAAAATTATAAACCAAAAAGATTTGGTTGGACTTTTAGAAAAAAATTAGATAAACAAAAATTTTTAAATCTTGAATATTTTGAAACAAGTGAATCTCTTAAAAATTCAATTCCACTTCCTGCTTCTAGACAAATGGAATATATTGACCCTCAACCTGATATTACAATTACAGTTGAAATCGCTTCAGGTAGATTTGAAGATGACATTAGAAGAATGAGAATGGCAGCCTGGCACGGTGCAGACCATATCATGGTTATTAGAACTTTAGGTCAAAGTCATTTTGACGGATTAATTGAAGGAACACCAGAAGGTGTTGGTGGAATTCCAATAACAAGAAAACAAATTAGAGCTACAAGAAAGGCACTTGATCTTATAGAAGAGGAGGTTGGAAGAGAAATAAATTTACACTCTTATGTTTCTGGAATAGCAGGTCCTGAAATAGCAGTTTTATTTGCTGAAGAGGGAGTTAATGGAGCTCATCAAGACCCTCAATATAATATTTTATATAGAAACATAAATCCAGTAAGGTCATTTGTTGATGCTGGTGTTAGTAAAAAAATAATGTCAGAATTCAAAATGCTTCAAATAGATGGAGCTCATAATGCAAATGCAACTGCAAAGTTTGGGTATAAAGTTATGCCAGAGCTTTTAGTTCAACATGCTATAAATTCACTTTTTTCTTTGAAAATCGGTATGAAAAGAGATTATATTGCTCTTTCAACTGTTCCACCAGATGTTTCACCATTTCCTGCTTTAAGATTAGATATACCTTATGCAAATTTGTTAAGAAAGGTTTTTAAAGGTTTTAGGTTTAGAGCACAAATGAATACAAAATATGTTGAATCTTGTACAAGAGAAGCAACAGTAAATCATACTTTAAATGCTTTAATTTCAAGAATAACTTCAGCAGATATTCAATCAACTATAACTCCAGATGAAGGAAGAAATGTTCCATGGCATTATAACTCAATTCATGCAATAAATACTGCAAAGCAAACTCTAATTGCAGCAGATGGGCTCAAAAAAGTTGTAAAAATCAGTGATGATGAATATGAAAAGAAAAAAGAAAGAGAACTTCTTGAAAGAGCAATTTTATTTTTAGAAGAAATAATTGAAGTAGGTGGATATTTTAATGCTCTTGAAAAGGGATTCTTTGTTGATTCAGGTTATTATCCTGAAAGAGTTGGAGATGGAATAAAAAGACCTCAAAATGAAGGTGATGAAGCTGGAACAGTAGTAAAAAGAGCAAAAGATTATCTTGCACCAGTTTGTCATCATTATGGATATAACAATTTACCAGATGGCTTAAATAAACCATGTGATCTAATAGATGGTTGTACATTTTGTAAAAGAGAAAAAATCGTTTATATTGATGAACTTGATCCTGATGATAATGTAGAGGTAAGACTTAAAAAAAATGAATCATATGATAATGAAGGAATGTTTAAACCAGAGGTTCAATGGAAAAATGATGGAGTTATACTTGTTTCAATGTTTCTACCAATAGATAAAGAAAAAGCACCTTATGCAGCAATCGAAATAGGAAAAAAATTAGGGCTTTTAAATGTGGAGGTGATACATCAACAAGTTCTCCATCCAGCAGAGGGAAGTTATATTGAAATAAAAGGAGAAGTACCATTTTTTATAAAAGAAGCAGAAATAAAGATTCCAGAAAAAATTAAACCGCTTAAAGATGAAGAAATAATTGAAGAAATTAAAAAAAGAGGTGGAATAAAATGTGTTGCTGCAACTCTAGGTGAAGATGAACATAATGTTGGTTTAAAAGAAATAATTGATATAAAACATGGTGGAATTGAAAAATGGGGTTTTCAAGTTATTTACCTTGGCACAAGTGTTCCACCTGAAAAAGTTGTAAATGCTGCAATTGAAGTTGGAGCAAAGGTTATACTTGCTTCCACTACTGTAACACATGGAAATGTTCATAAAATAAACTTAAAAAAACTAAATGATACTTCTATTGAAAAAGGAATTAGAGAGAAAATTATAATAATTGGTGGAGGAACACAACTATCTCAGGATACAGCAAAAGAAGTTGGAATAGATGCAACATTTGGAAGAGGTACGAAAGGAATAGATGTTGCTTCCTTCATAATTAGAAAGTTAAGAGAAAAAGATGCAGAGACTCAATCTATTTTTCAATAATTGCTATTGATATTACATAATCTCCATCATGTGAAATAGAAATTGAGATATTACCCTGAGGTTTAATCAATATAGGTTTATTATCATTATCTTTTAAAATCTCAATATCTTTAAAACTTTTGATTTTTAAATAGTTTTTACCTGCTTTTATAATCGCTTCTTTAAGTGAAAATCTTCCTGCTAAATGTAGATAACTATTTTTATAATTTTTAAATAAATTTAACTCATTTTCAGTAAAAATTCTTTTCAATATCTCAGGATTATTTTTTATAACTTTTTCAAATCTTTTTATATTAATAATATCTATACCAATACCTATAATCATCTTAAATTTTATGGATAAGGATAAGTAACAGTAATTTTTTTATAAACACCATCCCATTCGACTTTACATCCTAAACTTTCCGCAATAAACCTTAAAGGAAGCATTGTTCTTCCATTAATTATCAAAGGTACAACTTTTGGATTACTCTGATCTATCTGTTTCTCTAAACCATTGACTAGAGATTTATTTTTTCCTATCCATAATTCAATCTTTGTCTCCTTAAGAGAAATTGTAACCTTTTTCTCATTTGCAAACCAATCAACTTTTGCTCCAATTGGTTCAACCACATATCTAATAGGAAGATAAGTTCTTCCTTCAATAATTTGAGGTGCAACATCTATATTTTGAGGAATATCATTAATATAAATAACTGAACTAGAAATTTGGAGTATTATAACAAATTTTTTACTATATTTAACTTTGTATTGTTTTGTTAATTTATTAAGAGCATTATCTATTATTTCTATATTTATTTCATTAATACCTTCATACAAAAATAATTTATATTTAAATTTATTCTCTTCATCCAAATCTATTCTTTTTTTATTTATATATATAGCATTATCTTTAATACCACTTAAATCATCAACTACTTTTCCTTCAATAGTTAACTCTGATTCATTTGTTTCTGATGGAATATTAACAAATATTTCAGGAGGTTTTAAATCTTCTATGATAATTGAAATAACTTTTGAAAAATCTGAATAATTCCTTTTTTCATAGTTATCAAATACTCTTATTGAATAATAATAGGTTTTATTATATTCGAAATCAGAATCTAAATAAAAGGTCTCTTCTTTATTTAGCACTTTAAGTAAATACATTTTAGTTGGATCTTCTCCTTTATAAATCTCATATCCTAAAATTGGAAAAGTACCTTCAGAAGCATTTGACCATTCTAACCTTATTAAATTATCTTTTTTAAATGCATTAAACAAATCTGGAACTTTCGGTGGAATTATATCTTCAAATTTAAATTTTTGTACCTTTGACCAATCTCCATAAGATAAGTCATTAACACCTCTTATTCTAAAATAATATATTTTATTTTTTATGAAGTTAATATCTTTTAAATTTAATTCAATATATTTAATATTAGAAATTTTTTCTTTATAAATTATTTTATTGAAATTTTCATCTTCTGAAATTTCAAATTCAAAAAAGATATTTCCAAAATCTTCTTTTATATTCCATGAAAACTTTATAAAATCATCATAAATTACCTCATTATCTTTTGGGGATATTATATCTATGTTTAGATTTTGAAAAATCATATTTAAAGGTATCTTTTTTACTCTCTTATTTCCGCTATCTACAATGTATAAAAAATCATTTTTTACTACTAATCCTGATGGTAGGAAAAATTCTTGAGGTAATTTTTGATAATCATTTATGTTTTTTAAACCCTCTCTTAAAGTTATAGGGCCACCGATCATTCCAAACTCTTTAATCAAATTTCCATTTGTATTTATTACTCTAATAGGTACTTTATCAATATCAGGATTAGTTATCCATATTCTATCTAAATTATCAATATATATTGATACAGCGTTTTCATGAAGAGTTTTTATGTGATTCCCATCCTTATCAAAAACTAAAATTCTACTATTAATAAGATCGCATACATATAAATTAAAATTTGAATCAACTGCGACATCGATTGGGTTAAATGTTTCATTTTTTAATTCAAATATTTTTATAAATTCACCACTCGCCTTTATTTTTTGAACTCTAGAATTCCTATAATCTGCTATGTATAAGTTACCAATCTTATCTGCACAGATGCCCGATGGATTACTATATTGATTTTGACTATTTCCAGGACTACCAAATCTCATCAATTCATCACCCTTGGTGTTAAACTTTCTAATCATACCAAAATCTCCTAAATAGTATCTGTTTGTTATGTAAAGAGAATTATCTGTACTATAATATATACTCCAAGGCCACAGCAAAGAACCTATTTTGTTTGTCTCACTAAATCCTCCAAAAGAAAATCCGGGTTTCAATTCTTTATTAAATACACTTACTTTCATTTTGTTAAAATCAACAATATAAATATTCTCTTTTATATCAACTTCAACATCAGTAGGGCTTAGAAATAAATCAATTTGATTTTTAGGTGTTCCTATTTGATGAATTAATTTACCGTCATAACTAATAACAATAACTCTGCTGTTGAATGAATCTGTTATTGCAATCCTTCCATTTGCAACAGATAATCTTCCTGGTCTCATAATATAACCTGATACAATATTTTGACCAGAAATAGTTTTTATAAATTTACCTAATGAATCAAAAATTTCTATTGTTCCTAATCCATAATTTGTAATATAAACAATTCCATTTTCATCAATATCAATACCAGATGGCCAATAAAAATTCGATTTTGTAAAACTA
This sequence comes from Caldisericia bacterium, assembly GCA_026414995.1. NCBI lineage: Bacteria > Pseudomonadati > Caldisericota > Caldisericia > Caldisericia bacterium. Next base: position 11,931 of record JAOAHY010000021.1, read on the forward strand.
GTGATATAATCTCCATTAATATTAAAAATGTGAACTTTCTGATTTGTTATTTGAGGCGTAGAAATAATATAAATCTGATTATTTTTTGGGTTATAAGCAAAATCTCTAAACCCCATTACATCTTTTTTATCAATTATCTCTTTTAAAAACTTACCTTCTTTATTAAATATTTTCACAACTTTATCACTATCAGTTAGAACATAAATATTTCCATCTTTATCAAATTCTATTGCATCATTTATCCCAAAAACTTTATATCTAAATTCTTTTAATTCAAATAGAAATTCTCCTCTTAAATTAAATATCTGAACTCTATTTATTTTATCTATAAACCAGTTTTTTAAATCTATTAAAGCAACTCTCCCATTATACTTATCAACATCAATTGCAAAGGGAAGAGTCAATAAGCCTTCCTTTTTTCCAAAATTACCAAAATTGTAAAGAAACTTTCCTTCGTTATCAAATACTTTAATATATGGATAGCCTGGATCTGCGATATAAACCCTATTTTCACCATCTAATCCAACATCATTTGGCAAACAGACATCGTTATATAAAGGTCCAAAACCAAAAATTTCAATCTTAGATTGAGAGGTTACTTTTGAATTGATATAAAATATTGAAGTAGTAATTATAAATATTAATATAATTAAAATGAATATTCTCATTATTTACCTCCAATTATTTTAATTGTATTTTTCTAATTATAACACAGTATTTTAAATTATTTGGATTTTTATTTTTGGAGTGATAATTGGAGTGATAAAGTGATAAGATATCTTATGTAATAAAATTTCTATTTTTTTCTTTTATGAAATTTGAATACCATTCATTATATTCATTTTCTGAAATTATATTTATTTCAAAAGGGTTAACAAAGCCAATTAATTTTCTCAATTCTAAAAGAGTGTCTGTTTTTTCTCTAGAATCAATTTCTCTATCCTTTAAAATTACTAAAATATCAATATCACTGTTTTGATTGAAATTTTTTGTTAAATATGAACTTTACTTGTTCTTTATAAAAAATCTATACCATTTTTATAAAATTTTATGCCTCTATCTTTTAAAATTTAACCAAAATTCATCCTTAAATTTAAGTGATCAAAAAGTATGAAGTTTGTTATAAATTCTCTCAATATCTTTTATTGTATTAATATCAATTGGTGATTTATCATCTCTTATCCTTAAAATTCTTGCAAATCTTAAAGCATAACCACTCTCATATTTTCTACTTTTTTGAATATCTTCAAAACCAACCTCTACAACAATTTCAGGTTTAACTTTAACCCCACCTTCAATATCTTTAATTTTTATTTTTAATAATTTATTTGTTATATATTCAAACTCTTTATCAGTTAACCCTTTAAAAGTTTTACCAAGTGGAAGAAAAATCTTCTTGTCTTCTGATAAACAATAAAGCATATAATCTGAAAGCCAATTCATTCTTCTTCCATATCCCCAATAGGCATCAAGAATTACAAGGTCAAGTGTTTCAACTTTTTTTAATTTAAACCAGAGTTTTCCTCTTCTTCCACTTTGATATACACTATTTAGTCTCTTTGCAAC
>JAOAHY010000022.1 GCA_026414995.1 Caldisericia bacterium
ACAATATGCAAAAGAAAAAGGTTTAGGAATATGGAAAAAGAGTGAAATAAAATTAAAAATTATAAATATAAATTATGATGCACCCGGAAATGATAACTTTAATTTAAATGGTGAGTGGGTTGAAATAAAGAATTTAGGAGCTGAACCTGTTAATATGAAAAGTTTCGTTTTAAAGGATTCAGCAAATCATGTTTTCACCTTTCCAGATTTTATTTTAAATCCAAATTCAACTGTAAAAATTTATTCTGGTTGTGGAACTAATTCAAAAGATTCTCTTTATTGGTGTTCAACTGGTGCAATCTGGAATAATGATACAGATACTGCATTTTTATATGACAATAAAGGCAATTTAATTGATAAATATACTTATCCTTAAAATTTCCTTATAAGGAGTAAATATGATAGAAAGTAATAACATAAAATGGAAAATTTATATAGATGGAGATAAAAATTATATTGAAGATTTAATATTTGTTTTAAAAAATTTAAATTTTAATGAAATTATTTATAAAGAGGGAGAAGAATATTTATTAGATAGTAAAATTTTTAAAGAAATTGATGATGCTAAAAAACTTTCTGAAAAAGTTAAAACTTTTTTAACATTTTTATCTAATACTTTTATTTTCAAAAAATTTAAGGAGTTCCATTTAATAAAATCAAAAATAAATTTATCAGAAGTAAAAGAATTTATTATTCAATTAATCTCTAACTATATCAAATACAAAGTAAAAAGATTTAATGAAAATTAATATTTAAATTTTAATTAATTGGAGGTCAAATGAAAGCAGTAATCTATGCAAGAGTTTCTTCTGATGAACAAGCAGATAGGGGACTCTCAATTCCAACTCAAATAAAAATTTGTAAAGATTTCATTCTTAGACAAGGTTGGACTTTTATAAGAGAATATATCGATGAAGCAATATCAGGGCTTAAAAGTGATAGACCTTCATTTATGGAAATGCTATCTGATGCACAAAATAAAAAGTTTGACATTATTGTAGTATATTCACTCTCAAGATTTTCAAGAGATAGATTTGATGCAATAACAAAAAAGAAACTTTTAAAAGACCTTGGAATTGAAGTAATTTCAGCAACTGAACCAATTGATTCAAACACACCAGAAGGGAAACTCCTTGAAGGAATTATTGAATCAATAAATGAATTTTACTCTGCAAACCTTTCAAGAGAAACATTTAGAGGACTTAAAGCAAATGCAGAAATGGGGTTTTGGAATGGTGGAACTCCTCCTCTTGGATTTAAAAGAAAAGAAATTTTATTTAATGGAGTTAAAAAATCTGTATATGAAATTGATGAAAAAGAGGCACTAATTGTTAAAAAAATTTTTCAATATTTTCTTGAAGGTTATGGTATTAAAAAAATCTGTATATTTTTGAATGAAGAAGGTTTCAGAACAAGAAAAGGCGAAATTTTTACTCCATCAACCGTAAGAGGTATTTTAAAAAATGAAGCGTATATTGGAAATTTGATATGGAATAAACAAGATAAAAAAAGAAAAGGTGTTAAATATAAGGATAAAAATTTATGGGTTAAAAAAGAAGGAGTTTTTCCGCAAATAGTTGATAGAAAAACATTTTATACAGCACAAAAAATATTTGAAGAAAATAGTTTAAATCACTCTCCAAAAAGTGTATCAAATCCATACATTCTTTCAGGTTTACTTAAATGTGGAAAATGTGGTTCAAACTATATAATCCAGCATGTTTACAAAAATTATAATGTAAAAAAAGATGCAAGTAGTTATTACAAGGTTGCTTTAAAACAAAAATTAGCTTCATCTTATTGTGATAATATAGTTCTTAAAAAAGATATGATTGAAAGAGAAATTTTAGAAATTGTTATTAATAAAATTTACTCTGAAGAAAATATAAGAAAAATTTTTGAGTTATTCAAAAGCAATAATAATTTGAAAATTGAAGAGAGTGAAAGTTATGAGAAGAATTTAAAAAAAGAGTTGAGAGAAATTCAAGAAAAGATAAATAACATAGTTATTGCAATCGAAAAAGGTTTTATTGAAGAAACATTTAAGGAGAGGTTGAATGAGTTAAAAGATAAAGAAAAAGAGTTAAAGAAAAAATTAGATGATTTAAAAAATTTAGGGAAGTTTAATTATTCATTAGAAAATATAATTAATTTTGGGAATTTACTGAAAAGGTTAATTCCTTCACTTCCAAAAGAAAAAATTAATAGAATATTAAAAATATTCATTGAGAAAATTTTAGTTTACCATGATAGGTGCGAAATATATTACACTTTTGACCCTATTGCATTATCTTTAGATAAAAACTTTAATGATAATTCAAATAAAGAAACAGTTTTTATAAAAGATGGTGAAATTCCTGATAATTTGAACTCTGATTTATCTAAACTCTTAGAACCTATCTTTCAGTCTTATACATGGTGCCGAGGGACGGAATCGAACCGCCGACACGAGGATTTTCAGTCCTCTGCTCTACCAACTGAGCTACCTCGGCACCTTGCTAACTATGGTGGGCGAGAGAGGAATCGAACCTCTGACCTCCTGTTTGTAAGACAGGCGTTCTAACCGCTGAACTACCCGCCCAAAAGGTCTTTAATTATATTACAAAAAGGACCACTCTTTGTCAAGTATAAATTACAATAAACTCAAAGAAGATAATATTTCTTTTATTTTATTAACTTTTTCCTCACTATCTTCTAAAAGTGGAACTCTAACTTTTCTATTTATTGGGAAACCTAAAAGATTTAATGCTATTTTAATTGCTCCTGCAAAAGAAGAAGAATGTTTGTAAATTTCAAAAAGTTTCATAACTTTTCTATGAGAATCAATAAAACCCTCAAATTCTTTATTTTCAAAATTAATTAATAAATTTCTTAAAAGTTGAGGTGCAAAATTAGAAAGCGCAACAATTCCTCCATCACCACCAGATAAAAGAGTTGATGCAAGATAGAGTTCAACTCCAGTTAATACTGAAAAATCTTCTCTTTTTTCTTTTATTGAAATTAAATCTTTTATATAGGCTAAACTATCAATTGTTGCTTTCACTCCAACCAATCTTTCACACTCAAGAGCAATCTCTTTTATTAAATCTACTGGTAAAGAATATCCTGTACAAGAGGGTATATTATAAATCAATAAATCAAGAGTTGAATTTTTTAAAATATAATAAAAGAAGTTTTTAATTCCATCCCTATCAGGAACAAGGTAATATGGAGGAGTTGAAACAATTGCATCTACTTTTAAATTTTCTGATATTTCAATCAATTTAAATATATCTTTAATTGATGTTGATGTTATGTGAGAAAAAATTTTTGAATCTTTTCCTACAACATTTTTAACAAATTTTAAAACCTCAATTCTTTCATCAACAGATAATGAGGTAAACTCACCAGTTGTTGCATTTACAAAAAAACCATCCACTTTGTCTTTTAAAAATAAAAGTAAATTTTCAAAACCTTTAAAATCAATTTCACCCTTTTCATCAAATGGTGTAATTAAAGGTGTGATAATTCCATTATACTTTCCTTTTTTCATATTTACCTCCTTATCATATTATAAGGTAAAATTAAAATAAGAAAAAATTAAAGGAGGAGGTTTTTATGAATGAGTTGAGATTTCAAGAGTTAAATTCTATTAAAGAAGAATTGGGAATTTCTCTGTATATTTCTATAAACCCATCTATTGGTAAAATTGAAATTTTAAATATAACAAAAAAATTAATTGAAAATATTAAAGAAAATATAAAAAGCGAAGAAAGAGAAACCTTTGAAAAATCAAAAGAAAATCTTTTTAACTATCTTGAGGGAATTAGAGTAAAAGGTAAATCACTTTTCATTTTTTCTTCTCCAAAAAATATCTATGAATTCTTCTTTGAGTTTCCATTAAGAAATGAAATTATATTTGGTAAACCAAATTTTTACCAATTTTATTGGGCTCAAATTGAATATCCAGATTTTGGAATTGTTGATTTTAAAGAAGATAAATTTTCTTTTTATAAAGTTATCTTTTTCAAAGAGAACCTTATCTTTGAAGAAAAACCAAAAGTTGATACATCTACATGGAGAAGAAAACATATTATGCCACCTTCTGCTCCAAAAAGTGGAGTGAGTATCGGTGCAGTTGGTGGTGGAGACCTAAAAGATGCTTTTGAAGAAAAATATCTTCTTTACATTGAAAAATATTTAAGCGAATTTAAGGAGAAAGTTATTAAAAACTCTGAAGATTTAAAAATAATCTTTGTAAATTCTGATGCAGAGGAGAATATTGATATGGTTTTAAACATAAATCCAATTTCACAAAAATTTATTAAACTCAATGCACCATCAAATGCTTCTTTGCATGAAATTATAAATCTTGGAATTAAAAAAATTGAAGAGATTAATAAAAATGAAGAAAAAGAGATTCTTAGGACTCTTTTTGATAGGGCATCTACTAGTAATCTCGCAGGTGTTGGGCTATTATCAACTTTAAAAGTTCTACAAGATGGGAGAGTGAATAAATTAATCATTTCTGAAAATTTAAATAAGTTTGTTAAAGAGTGTAAAAATTGTGGTTATTTTTACGCTGAAAGAGAAAGTTGTCCTGTTTGTAATTCTAAAGAATATGAGATAAAGAATATAAAGTATCATCTTCATGAACTATGCAAAAAATATAAAAGTGATTTATTTATTTTACATGGTAATGAAGCAAAACAACTTGATTTGAATGAGGGAATTGGTGCTCTTTGGAGGTTTTAGAGTGTGTAAAATTTACACACTGAGTTTATAAAAAATAGAGGTGTTTGAATTCAACTTTTCTGTTCTTTTCTTCAATAATCTCATTTAATTTTTCCTTGTCTTCTTCATTAAGTTCATTTTGATTATTAATTTTTGAATTATAAAAAATGAATATAGAGAAAATTATTCCAACTATGAAGAAAATGAGAGCAAGAAAAAGTATTAAAACTAAAACAACTAAAGGCAAACTCATCTTCACCTCCTACCTATTATATGCAAATTTTATGCCAGATATAAAAAGGGAATTTGTAACAAATGAATTTAAAAAAGAGTATAAATAGATGTAAAAGGAGGTAATTATGGATGTAAAGCAAGAGAAGATTTTAGGTGGAATTGGAGCAATTTTAACAGTTTTCTTTATAATACCAGTTATCGGATGGATAATCTCATTTGTTGGGTTAATTTTAATTGCTATTTCAATTAAAGGTTTAAGTGACAAATTAAATGAAAGAAAAATTTTTACGAACTATCTTGTTTCAATAATTTTTTTCTTTTTATCAGGTTTTGTTCTAATTGGAACAGTCATTTTAAAGATATTAAAATTAATTAAAAATCTTCCAGAAATATTTGATAATAATTTCTTTAATTTTGAATATAGATACGATTTATTTACAGGAAGAAGATTTTTTAGAGGACATCCTGAAATGCTTCCAAGATTAAAAGAGTTTTTCTCAAACCTAGATGGTAAAATATGGATAATAATAATTATTATTTTGATTATATGGATTCTTTTGATTATTGGAGGAGTTTTTAAAAAATTAAGTTTTGAGAAGCTTTCAGAAAAAATAAAAATTGATAATTTTAAACTAAGTGGATTACTTATTTTTCTTGGAACAATTCTTGTGCCTCTTTTTGGTATTGGAATAATTTTAATTCTAATTGGTGTTATTTTTGAAATAATCTCCTTCTTCTCAATAAAAGATAAACTTGAACTTCAAGAGACTTCTTCTTGACAATAGATAAAAAATTCTTATAATTGATTTTAAAGGGCCTCTAGCTCAGTTGGTCAGAGCGCATCCCTGATAAGGATGAGGTCTCTGGTTCGAGTCCAGAGAGGCCCACCATTTTTTTAAAATCCTATTTTAATCTTTTAATTTCCTCTTTTTTATATTCTTTTTGAACTCCATCTGGAAATTCAACATAGATTGTTCCTTTGAAGGGTGAAATAGAAAAAACTTTCCCCCTTTTTCCATCAGCCTCAACCTCTTCATCTATATTTGGGTAATCTTTTTCAAGTTCCTCATAAATTAAAAGTTCATAATATAAACAACATTTGAGTCGACCGCAAATTCCTGAAATTTTATGTGGATTAACATTTAAACTCTGTTTTCTTGCCATATCGAGTGTTATAGTTTTAAATTCAGTTAGAAACCTTGAGCAACATAACTCCCTGCCACAATCTCCAATTCCTCCAACAATTTTAACTTCATCTCTTGGACCAATTTGCCAAAGTTCAATTCTTGTTTTAAAAGTTGAAGCAAGATCTCTTACAAGATTTCTAAAGTCTACTCTTCCATCTGCTGTAAAGTAAAAAGTAAGTTTTTTTCTATCTAATGAGTAGTGAGCAAGAACAAGATTCATCTGAAGTCCATGTTTTTGAACTTTCATCTTACATATTTCAAATGCTTTATTTTCATCTCTCATATTATCTCTTAGTTTTTTCTCATCTTCATTTGTGTAAACTCTTAGAAATTTACAGATAACCTCTTTCTTTTCTTCTGATTCAAAGATAGGACTTCTTACTTCACCAACTTCCTCTACTTTATCTCTTTCAATAACAACTTTATCATACTTATTAAGATTTATATCTTCATTAACTTCACACAAATATATTTTTTTATCAAGGTGAATAAGTTTCACATATATGTATCTCATACATATAAACCTCCAGTCAACTCAATTATATCTAAAAGAAGTTTTCTTAAAATTAAGTTTAGATTTATATTATATTTTAAATTTTTCTCAAATTCAATTAGTAGTTCCCCTATTTTTATTAGATTTTCTAAACTTAAAACCACTTGAGTCTCATAAATATCTTTTAAAAAATCTATATTTATTATCTGAGACTCATCTCTTGACCTTTTAATAGTTATCATATCTTTTACAATTTCTTCAAATAAAATTATTGCTTCTTCTATTTTCTCTGTTTTTAATAATTCACTTAAAATAAAAATGTAATTGAGATCTCTCTTTAAAAAACTTAAAAAGACTTCGATTAACTTTTTCCTCTTAACAAATTCTTTTTCATCTAAATAAAGAAGTGCTCTCTTTAAACTTCCATCTGCAATTCTTGATATTAAATCAACTGTTTCAATATCTTCAATCTTATCTTTTAAAAACTCTTTTATCTCCTCTCTTCTAAGAGGAGAAAAGTGAATTTTAAAACACCTTGAAATAATTGTCTCCTGTATCATATCAGGAAGATGTGTTATCAAAATAAAAATTGTTCTTTTTGGTGGTTCTTCAAGAATTTTTAAAAAACTATTCGATGCTTCAAGTGTCAATAGATGTGCATCATTTATAATGTTTACTCTAAAATTTTTATCAGGGTTAAGATAACTTAACTCTTTTAATTTTCTTATTTCATCAATTCCAATACTTTTATCTTTTTCTATTATATAGGTATCTTTTGATAACTCCTCCTCTTTTAATTCATTAAGATAATTTGAAAAAAACTTTGCACATAAAAATTTTCCAATACCCTCTTTTCCAAAAAATAGAAATGTATTAGGAATTTTTTTTTCCTCAATTATCTTTACTAATAGCCTTTTTGGTATATCTTGACCTATAACTTTCTCAAACACTCTTTAATTTATTTATAACATATTCATAAATTTTATAATTAGATTCTCTTTCAAAAGCAATTTCAAATTCTGGAGGTGATTTTCCATCTATAAACATTAAATGTGCCTCAAGTGAGGTTATGTTATATTTCTCATTTATTTCCAAAAAATATCTTTGTGATGAATCTGGATAATCTTTTGTTGGATTTGTAATTAAAAATATAAATTTATAAATATCCTCTTTACTAATTTTTATAATTCCGCTTTCTTCAATTATTTTTGCGAGTTGAAAATCTTGCTCTTTAAATTTTAATGAATATTTGTCAAGAGTATCAATTGCATCTGCAAGATAGATACCTAATGCAACTGATTTTGAATATAGTTTTCCTGCAAATAAAACTGCAAGGTCATCTGAAACTCCACTTCCTTTCTTATGTCTTATATATTGAAATCTAATTGATGGATGTTCAAGAAAAATTGAGTAATTTTTCTCATCATAATCAATTATTAAACCAATTTCTTTATAAAAAGGAATTTTATCTTCATTATCTTCATGTGCTAAATATTCACCATCTATATCTAATTTATCTAATACTGAGAAATCAACAAGATATGGTGTTCCTCCGCCTATATTTATTTTATAAATTTTTTCAACCTCTTTTCTTGTATCATAATTATCCATCAACCCACCCAGGTAAAGACCTAAAAGAATTTCTCTTGCTTCAATTTCTAATTCATTAAAAATTGGGACTCTTAAAATTGGCTCACCATTTTTATTTAAAAGTTTATAAACTCTTTCATTATTTATAACTCTTTCAACAAAATCATAAATCTCATCAATTAAACTTTGTCTTGCTGATCTTATTGCAAAAGCATCAAAACCAAGAGCAAAAACAATATCATTCATTGTTGTATCAACAAATCTTTTTCCAGAAAACTCACCATGTCCGTTATGAGCATGACCTTCTATTGTTTGCATCAAAATTAAATCTCTTACCTCTTTTGATGTTCTTAATTTTACTTTTTCTTTTAAACTTTCAAAATCTTTTATTATTAAATTAACTGGTGGAATTTTCATTGATTTTTTGTTTTATATAAAAGTTTATAAAAACTAACTCCTATATGTTCATATTCAACAACAACTTCTTTTGGAACTTTTAAAATTGTTGGTGAAAAGTTCCAAATTGAGTTTATTCCAGCTTCAACAAATATATCAACAATTCCTTGGGCCTCTTTTGGAGGAACACATATTATCCCAATTTTTACTTTTTTATTTTCCATAAGATAATCTTTAAGATATCTTACATCTCTTACAAAAATGCCTCTTATTAGTTTTCCAATTTTATTTGGATTATTATCAAAAAATGAATCAAAAATAATTTTGCTCTTTTTAAATGAATCATATCCTACAACTGCTTGACCTAAACTTCCTGCTCCAACTATTACTGCGTGAGTTATGGAATTTAATTTAAAAATTTTTTTAAGTGCAGTCTTTAATTTTGGAACCTCATATCCAATTTTTGCTTTTCCTTCAATCTCTTTAAAATATAAAAAATCTTGTCTTACAGTTGATGGAGAAACACCTGCTAACTTTCCTAACTCTTCACTTGAAATAAACCTTTTTTTAACAGGTAAGGTTATTAAAATTTCATAGTAAATCGCTAACCTCTCAAGTGTTTTGTTTGATATTTTTCTCTCTTTTTTTATGTTTTTCATTTAACAATATAATAATTTAAGTTATTATATTTGTCAACTTTATTCAAAATTTTTTAATTGTTATAATTGATTTATGGGATTACTTGGAGCACATGTTTCAATTGCTGGTGGTGTAAAAAATGCTCCTTTAAATGGAGAAAAAATAGGTTGTGATGCTATTCAAATTTTTACAAAAAATCAGAGACAGTGGTATGCAAAAGAGTATAGCGAAGAGGAGATAAAAGAGTATTTTGATAATTTAAAAAAAACAAAAATAAAAAAGGTTTGTGCTCATTCTTCTTATCTTATTAACCTTGCTTCTCCTAATGATGAGATTTATAAAAAATCAATTGATGCATTAATTGATGATTTAAAAAGATGTGAGATGTTAAAAATTCCTTTTGAAGTTATACATCCAGGTTCACATCTTGGTGAAGGATTAGAAAAGGGAATTGAAAGAATAATAAAAGGGATTGATAAAGTCTTTAAAAAAGTAAAATTTACAGGAATTGCTTTAGAAACAGTTGCAGGACAAGGCTCAAATATAGGTTTCAACTTTGAACAATTAAGAGATATTATAAATGGAGTAAAAGAAAAAGATAGAGTTTTTGTTTGTTTTGATACAGCACATGCATTTGAGTCAGGTTATGATATTAGAACAGAGAAGGGTTTTGGAAAAGTTTTAGATGAATTTGATAAAATAATTGGTATTGAAAAACTTGTTGTTTTTCATCTTAATGATTCTAAAACAGATTGTGGTTCTAATGTTGATAGACATGAAAATATTGGAAAAGGAGTTTTGGGTCTCGAGCCATTTAGATTTTTAGTTAATTCAAAAGATTTTGAAGATCATCCTATGATACTTGAAACTCCAGGTGGAGATGATATGTATATCGAAGATCTAAAGACACTAAATTTATTAAGAAGTTTAATTAAATAGTATTCCTTAATAAACTATTAATTATATCCTTTTTAGATTCTTTAATTATAAATTCTTTGATAAAATAATTCAATTTAATAGAAACCTGTTTGACAAATATTAAAAATTTTTTATAATATTTATAGTGGGCTCGTAGCTCAACGGCAGAGCGGGTGGCTCATAACCACTAGGTTCTAGGTTCGAATCCTAGCGAGCCCACCATGAGGTATTAATGCAAATAGAGAAGAGGGTTGTTTCACTTCTTTATAAACTCCAGTCTCTTGATCTTAAAATCTTTTTTATTGATAATAACAATCTTGAAAAAACTTTAAAAAATTTAAATAATGAGATAAATAAATTAAAAGAAGATTTTAAAAATTTAAATAATTTAATTAAAGAGAAAGAACTTCAAATAAAAAGTTTGGAAGGCGAAATTGAAGAGATAAACACAAAATATAGAAAACTTAAAGATACACTTTCAAGTGGAAAAAAGATGAATGAAAAAGAAATATCATCAATTAATCATGAGTTGGGAAGATTACAAAGTTTAAAGAAAAGAAATGAAGATGATATTTTAGAGATACAAGAGTATATTGAAAAAACAAAAGATAAAATTTCAAAAATTCAGAAAGAAATCCAATCAAAAGAAGAGAATTACAAAATTGAAGAAGAGAGAGTAAAAATAGAACTTGATAAATTAAATAAAGAAAGAGAGGAAATTGTTAAAAAAAGAGAGGAGTTAATAAAAGAGATTCCAGAAGAAACTCTTTTATTTTATGAAAGAGAAAATTTAAAATTTGGAAGAAGGATTGTCTCAATTGTTGAAGATGAAAGATGTAGTGAATGTGGGGTAATTTTACCAGTTGGAATCTTAAATAGTTTAAAAAATGGAACATATTCAATTAAATGTGAAAATTGTGGGAGAATTTTAATTTTAAAAAAGGATTTAGAGGGTGATATTTAATCTTGTCTTCAACTTTATTTTGGGGTTAGTAATTGGAAGTTTTTTAAATGTTTTGATATATAGAATACCAAGGAAAATTGGGGTTACAAGTGGAAGAAGTTTTTGTCCAAATTGCGGTCATAAGCTTACCCTTTTTGATTTAATACCAATTTTTTCTTTTATATTTTTAAGAGGAAGATGTAGATATTGTAATGAAAAAATCTCAGTGGTTTATCCTATAATAGAAATATTAACTGGTCTTGTTTTTTTATTTTCCTTTCTTTTTTTTGGTTATTCTATTTATTATTTAAAATTTGTTATTTTCTCATCAGTTTTAATAGTTATTTCAATAATTGACCTTCAAACAATGGAAATTCCAGATGAACCATTTTTGTTTGGGATGTTCTTTGGATTTATTTTTTTTATTATTGAAAAAAACTATTTTAATACACTCTTGGGTTTAATAATACCACCAGCAATTTTCTTTTTAATAATAATTCTTTCAAAAGGAGGAATGGGTGGGGGTGATTTTAAATTATCTTTTCTTTTTGGACTGTATTTAGGGTTTCCTAAAATAATTCCTTGGTTTTTTCTCTCTTTTATTATTGGATTTTTCCCCGCAATATATATGCTAATAACAAAAAAGGGTACAAGAAAAACTCCTCTTCCTTTTGGACCATTCATGTCTCTTTCAGGAATAATTACATTTTTATTTGGAAATGAAATTATTAGATTTTACAATTATTTAATGTTATAATATAAAACAAATGGCTAGTTTATTTGGAGGAAAAACACCTTTAATAGGACTTGATTTGGGCTCAGGATATTTAAAAATAGCCCAATTAAAAGAGACAACAAAAGGGCTTAATCTTGTAAACATAGGCCTTCTTCCAACACCAAAAGGCGCAATTGAAAATGCAAAAATTGTTAATCCAGATGAAATAGCTGAGGGAATAAGAACTCTTTTGAGAATGTATTCATTCATTGGAAAAAGGGTAGTAACGTCTGTTTCAGGTCAACTTGTCACTGTAAGAACTTTAATTGTTGATAAATTACCTGAAAAGGAACTTGATGAAGTTATAAAATGGGAAGTTCAAAAATTAATTCCATTTAAAATTGAAGAGGCAAGTTTTGATTATCAAATTCTTGGTACAACTCCAGAATCACAAGGCCAAAAACTTTCAATTATTGCAGCAGCAGCAAGTTTAGATATTATAAACAGTATTGTTTCAGCAATTAAATTAGCAAAACTTGAACCAGTTGCAATTGAAATTGAATCATTTGCACAACTTAGATTGCTAGATTACACATATAAAGAAAATTATCAAAATAACATTATAATTCTAATTAATTCTGGTTATACATTTACAAACATAAATATTATTGAAGATGGAATATTAAGATTCACAAGAACAATACCTTTTGGTGGAAGAAATTTAATAAGAGTTATTCAAGATGGTTTAAAAATTAATGAAAAAGATGCTGAAACATACCTTGTAACAGCTTGTGATTTAAGAGTTGAAAAATATCCAAAAGATTCGGAAACATATAGGTTAACTGAATTAATTGTCCCACTAATCGAAGAGTTTGCACTTGAAATAAGAAGATCAATTATTTATTATCAAGGACTTCCAAATTTTTCAGGTAAAAATTTTTTAATTATTTTAGGTGGTGGAGCATCAAGATTAAAAGGACTTGTTGACTTTATGAGGTCATACCTTAAAGTAGATGTTATTCTTGATGACTTACTTCTAAAAGGAGTTGTTTTTAATCCTAAACTTTTCACAGAAGATTACTTAAGGGAGATGTCGCCATTCTTTACAGTGGCAGTTG
>JAOAHY010000023.1 GCA_026414995.1 Caldisericia bacterium
ATATGAACTCCTGATCTCCAAGCACCAATTGTTGCTTCATCCTGTGCTTTGTGTGCATCATCTCTTAAATCAAGATATTTTGGATAAGCAACTGCTGCTAAAATAGCGAGTAATACAATTACAATAACAATTTCAACCAAGGTAAAACCTTTCTTTCCAAAAAGTTTTTTCATAATCACCTCCTAAATGGTTTTCAATTTTATTAATAATGATAAATTATAAAAAATTTTAATTTTTCTGTCAAGTTAGATTGTGTCTGGAAGGGAGAAAAAGGCAATTATTTCAAAAACTCTTCCAATTATTATTAAAATAAATCCAATTGCAATTATCATCAATATTGCGCCGATAAACATTAAAAGACCACCAGTTTTAAATGAAGAAATATTGGTTGCTTCATTTGTTGTGTCAAGTGCTTTTTTATAAAAGTAATAAGCAACAATTGCAATGATCCATGCAAGAATAAATAAAATTATTCCTAAAGCAACAAGGCCTCCTTTTGCACCACCCATAATTGAGAAGATGCCAAAAATCGTACTAACTCCGCCAAAAGCAATTATTACACCACTTATAATTGCTAAAATAACTGCAATTATAAAACTTGAAATAATTTCTGTTCTTCCTGTTGCATCAGCAATTTTTTTATAACCAAGATAAAGAAGAACAAAACCTATAATTGAAACAATCCAACCAACCTTTGGAATAACAACACCTAAAAGAGATAAAATTGAACCAACTCCACCTAAAATTTTTGCTTCTCTTATATTCATAATATTCCTCCTTAAATTTTATTTAAAATAAGGAGACAAAATTTTCACCAGAAAATCTTGCTCCTTTAAGTGCTTCTCCACACTTACACTTTTCTCTTTTAAGTGGTATATCTTTAATTATATTTACAATTAAAGTTTTTAGTTTTTCTAAATTTTCATTAAATATTTTAATTACCATCTCGTGAGAAACTGGTTCTACACTTCCCTCTGCAACAAGACCAACATCATAATCAGTTACAACTGAAATATTTAAAAAGCACATTTCAAGTTCTCTTGCAAGAACAACTTCAGGGTATTGTGTCATATTTATAACTTCCCATCCCATTGATGTAAACCATTTACTTTCTGAAACTGTTGAAAATCTTGGTCCTTCGATTACAACAACTGTTCCTTTATCATGATGTGGAAATCCAAGTTTTTTTAGATTTTCAATTGCAATTTCTCTTAATTCACTGCAATATGGTTCAGCCATAGATATATGAGTTGTAATTGGTCCATCATAAAATGTTGAAACTCTACCGCTTGTTCTATCTACAAACTGATCACATATAACAAATTCACCAACCTTAATGTGAGGTTGCAAACTTCCACAAGCATTTGGTGCAATAATTCTTTCAACTCCCAATTTTTTCATTGCCCAAAGATTTGCCCTATATGGAATTTTATGAGGTGGGTATTCATGATTTTTTCCATGTCTTGGTAAAAAGGCAACTTTTTTTCCTTCAATTTCAACAATTCCAATTGAACTAGAAGGAGAGCCAAAAGGTGTTTCAACTATAACTTCTTTTACATTATCAAAGAATTTATAAAAACCAGTTCCTCCAAAAACTCCAATATCAACTTTTTCCATCTAAACCTCCTTATGAATTTTAAATTTACAATCTTATTATAACAATTTAAATTTTTGGAACTTTTGCTTCTCCTAATTCAAATATGTTTATTGTGTAAGATATCATACTTCCATCTTGAAAAGACATAATAGCGTTAATTTTTGTTGGATAGTTTTTATATTTTCCACTATTTATAGCCCAAATTTCATATAAAAATTTTGTCTTCTCGTTTTGATAATTTGCCTCTCCTGAATATTCATATTTTATTGTTTGATAGTTATTTATTTTTTCAGTACCAACTCTTTTTAAAGAATATTCAAGTGAGCCTTGAGGTATTTTTATTTTCTCATTAAATTCTTCTTTAATTCCATCAACAAGTTCATTAATCATTGAGTGAAAACTTTCAGAAAGACTTCCAACTTCTTCTCTTTTCATTTCATAAAAATCTTCTTTTTCTCCATATCTTATTTTTGCTGTTTTTTCATCTGTGAAAATTTCAGCATAAAGTTTTCCTGTATAAAGATTAACAACTTTCATATACTCTTTTTTTCCAAAATTTTCTGTTATAAGTTCTATCTTTTGGTCATTTTTCCCTTCTTTACCTCTATATTCAGCAATTACATGAAAACTTTCTATTTCAGAATAATTCTTAATCTCTTCAAATTCACTCTTCTTATTTAAAACCACTTTAACCTCTCTTTTTTCTCCTTGAGATATGTCAATAGTCTCTTCAAAATCTTCAAAGCCCTCTTTTGTTATCTTTAAATTATAAGAACCTTTTTCTATTTTTGAAAATGTATATTTTCCTTGTGAATCACTCTTTCCACTTTTACCATCGAAAGTTATATTTGCATCTTGAATTGATGTTCCATCAATGTCTTGAATTGTAACTATTATATCTGAAGTTTTTGTCTCTTTTTTACAACCATAAAAAGTTATGAAAATAATTATAAGGAATAAAATTAACAGGAAATTAATTTTTTTCATAGAAATTTTCCTCCTTTTTTATTTGATTATAACTTGTTATAATTGAAAAGTAAACAAATTTTGAAAGGAGATAACATGAAAAAAATCTTTTTGATTTCCCTCATTCTCCTTATATCACTTTTATTTCTTATAAAAAGTGATGTAAGAAGTTTAAGTGAAAAGAAAGTCATAAAACTTCAAATTGGAAACAAACTTGCTTATGTAGATGGGAGTCAGCTGCCTCTTGATGTTCCACCTCAAATTTTAAATGGAAGAACAATGGTTCCAGTAAGATTTATAAGTGAAGGTTTAGGTGCAGAAGTTGGATGGGATGGAGCAACAAAAACTGTAACAATAACAATGGATTCAATTGAGTATCTTAAAAATCAAATTAATAATTTTAAAGATGAATTAAATAAGAAAGAGACTTCATTAAAAGAAAAAGATGATAAAATAGAAGAACTTCAAATAAAAGTTAATAATTTAGAAAATACAAAAGTAAGAGTTACAAAAGTTGTTACATTTAAAAACCTTGTTGATAATAAGTGGAGTGATTTTACTGATACATTTAAATCATCTGATGATAATGTTTATACTGGAATATCTATTAATTTATTAGAAGATGCAAAATTTAATCTTCAAATAAATCTTTATGACCCTTATGGAACACTTCTTTATACAGGAAAGTGGGATAATCAAGATTATAAAAAAGGAAGTACATGGAACTATTGGTATAGAGTTCCAATTAAAAATTTTCTTGTTGGTGGAATTCCTGGTGTTTGGAAAGCAAAGGTTCTAATTGATGGAAAAGAGAGTGGATTTGTAAAATTTAACATTGTTAAAGATGAGACATATAAAGTAACAAAAGCAGAAATTTTTGAGGCAGTGACATGTAAAAGTGCTTCAGAAGGAAACCCTCAAAATATAACCCAAAAATTTTCAAAACAAGATGAAAGAGCGATAGTTTTTATTAGATTTAAAGGCAAAATTGAATCAGGATTTAGAATAAAATTTTCTTTTTATCAGCCAGATGGCAAATTTTATACTGATGCAAAAGTTGACATAAAATCAATAAAACCTGATGAAGAGAGTTGGGCTTGGGGTTCAATTAAAATTAAAGGTTTTACTCCAGAAAATCTTCCTGGTGAATGGAAATGTAAAATATTTTTTGATGATGATTTGGTAAAAGAGTTAAGTTTTATAATAGAGTAGTTTAGAAAGAGACAAAACCTTTTCCTTTTAGAGTTATTGCTCTGACTATTCTTTTATCATAATTTGCTTCAATAGGTGTGACCTCTGCCTTAAGAGAAATAAGGTTTTCAAGAGGTCCACCTATTATTTTTTTACCCAAAATTTCTTGAACTTGAAAAATACCTGAAGAATTACTCATTTCAATTACAATTTCAATTGGCTTATCTTCTCCTTTTAAAATTAATACTCTCTCAATTGCAAGTGCAGAGATTGTGTGAATTGATAAACTTCCAAGGTCATAAGCCATCCTTCCTCTTCCTTTTGTCATATCTGTTGCATCTCCTATTCCAACTAAACTTGCTTCAATTGTAAAATCTGGAACATCTGCATCATGAGCATAAATTGCATTTAAAATAAAACCTCTTACCTCAGTTCTTCTTTCTAAATCTTCATAAAATTTTGGAAGAACTCTTTCAAGAATTGGTATAGCAAGATATGTTGAATGAAGGGCATGATTTTCTCTATAAATTTGATTTCCAATATCATGAAGGAGTGCTGCTGAAAGAATAATTAAATGCTCATCATCTTCATCTCCTCCACCTTCATTTATAAAATCTGGTTTAAATCCCTTTTCAAGCAGAATATCAAGCATTTTAAGTGCTGATGCGCAGACAATTTTTGCATGAACCTCTCCATGGTCATTATATTTTAACTTTTTTACTGCAATGAAATTTGCAAGGTCCCAATTTGCTCTAACTTCAGGATCACTTAAAATTGTTTTAAAACACTCCATTGATTTTGGATAATTTTTAATTGATTCTTCAATATAATTAAGAGATTCTGTTTCAATAAAATCATAACTTTCTGGAATTTCAACCTCAATACCAATATTTTTTAAACTCTTACTCTTAAATTCATCAAACATTGTTTCCCTCCTTTTGATGAGTGGGAAAAGAAATTTATATTTCTTAACCCATTTGAATTTTATATAATTTTATCAAGTATTTAAGATTATGTTAATATTAAATTGAAATTTAAAATTTATGATAGATAAAAAAGTAGAAGCGTTAATGTTTATTAAACAAGCAAAAGAAGATTTAGAGACTGCAAAATATAATCATAAAGGAAAAAAATTTTATGTTTCATGTTTTTATTCACATCAAGTAGTTGAAAAAGCGCTCAAAGGTTATTTAATTTATAAAGGAATTGAAAAAGTTTGTGGATACTCTGTTGTTAGTTTAATTAAAAAGTGTTCCAATTTTGATAAAGATTTTAATATTTTTAAAGATAAATTGAAAATTTTAGATAAATATTATTTAGCAATGGGATATCCTAATAAAGTTATAGGTGGAATTCCAGCAGAAGTTTTTAAAGAAAAAGAAAGTTTTAATGCGATTTCTTTAGCAGAGGAGATATTAAAGTTTATATATAGTAAAGAGTTAAGTTTGAATATAGATTTCTAAAAATTTACTCAAATTTTCCTCTTGCATCAACTTTATATTTTCCTATAACATCACTTCCTTTAACCATATAAAAGTAATCAAAATTACTCATTGTTATGCAAGAGTGAACAGGAATTATTTTTAATTTATCACCAATTTTTATCTTTGATTTTTGAGTTAGTTTTAACCAACCATGTTCTTCTGAAAGAGAGAAAAGTTTTGTTTGAGGTTCATCTAAAATGTATCCATAATTTTTTTCATTCTCAATTTCTAAAAAGTCAAGACCTAAAACTTTTGCTCCAGCATCAATATACGCACGAGATTCATCTGGTTTGCTTATAACTTGAGATAAAACAAATAAAGCACATCTTTCAATAGAGATAACTCCAAGGTTAACCTGTTTATAATCATAAAAAACATAATTTCCTGGTCTAATCTCTGTTATTCCATCAATTTTTCCACTTATAAAAACAGAAGGAGTTGAACCAATACTTACTGTTTCAAATTTTATGCCACTCTTCTCTAAAATTCTTTTTGCTTCAAGAACTCCATTTGCTTCTTCTAAAGAGTATTTTTCTCTTTCTTCTTTGTTCTTTGCTTTATAAACTTGTCCTCCATGGGTAAAAACTCCATCAAAAATTATGTTTTTACTTTTTTCAATTTCTTTATATAAAAAAAGAACATCTTGAGGTTTTATACCACATCTATTATGACCAGAATTTATTTCAATTCTTACGAAAATTTTTTCACTATCAAAAATTTCATCTATTTTTCTTATTCCTTCAATTGAATCTACTGCTAAAATTAATTTTTTAACTTTTTTATTTAAAACTTTCGCTCTTTTTAGTTTATCATAATCAACAATTTCGCTTGATATAAAAATATCATCAAATCCTTCCTCTGCAAAAACTTCTCCTTCAGAAAGTTTTGAACATTGAATTCCAGATATTCCAAAATCTTTTTGAATTTTAGCAATATAAATTGATTTATGAGTTTTTATCATGGGTCTTAAATTTTTTTTATAACTTTTTGCAAAATTTGACATCTCTTCAATATTTTTCATTAATTTTTCATAATCAACTATCAATGCAGGAGTTGTCAAATCTTCTATTTTCATTTAAATTTTACCTCCTTAAATTACATCTAAATCTGAAAAATTAAAGAAATATTTTTTTGAAAATTCAATTTTTTCAAATGGATAGAGAATTATTAATCTTTTTTGATACGGAATAAATCCTTTGTAAAAAAGAATTCTTTCTAGTGGATCTCCTTTTTTAATCCAAATATCTATTAAATCTACATTATTATCAATAAAAAATTTCAAAGAAAAAGAGATTATTTTTGAAAAAGATAAGAAATCTTTATATAAAAACTCTTCAATTGTTCCTCTTTTTATATCAACCTCTTTTATTCTTAAAACAAAGAGATTTTCATTATCTTTGAAAATATCATATATATAATAGGGGTGAGAAAGATATCTCCAAGTTAGAAATTCTTTATCTCTTAAAATAAAAATATCATAATGTTTTTTTAAATTTTCTAAATAAATTTCTATATCATCAAAATTTTCAACCTTTTCAAAGTTAAATTTACCTTTAATAATATTTGTTCCAATTTTAAAAAGAGGAGAAATGATTGAAAAATCAATTTTAAATTTAGATGCAAGAATGTTTAAATTGAGTGGAAAAATCCACCTTCTTACATATCCAAAACTAATCCAGCCCAATTTTTTTGTATATATAGGAAGAGAATTTTTATTTGGAAAACCATAAAAATATGAATATCCTCTCTCTTTTCCTTCCTCAAGAGTTTTTATAGCAAGTTTTTTAAAAATTCCTTTTCCTCTATATTCTTTAAGAACCATTGAATCAACTGAGTGACCTATTTTAACTATTTCTCCTTTAAAATATGCTTTAAATGGAACAATCGCCTCCTCACCAACTATTTCACCATCTTTACTTTGATAAACTGCAATTAGATTTTCTTTAAGTGGATTATCAATATATTTCCACCTCCACTTTTTAATATCAACTTCAAGTTCAGGAGTTACATTTTTAAAAAGTGGAAGAATATCTTCGCCATTTCCTTCATAAATCTTATACATTTTTTACTCCTTATAATTTTTAATATATATTTTTCATTTTATAATAAAAAAAGGAGGTTTTTATGAAAAAAAGATTTTTAATTATCTTTATGCTTTTTATTTTATCATTTTCACTTTTTTCATGTAAAAAAGAGAGGGCTCGTGAATTAATTGTTTCAAGTGAAAATAAAATTATAATTTTTGATAAAAATTTTAAAGTAGTAAAAGAGTTTGATACAGGGTTGAAAGGAAAGCTCATTTTAGGAGAAATAAGAAACAACAAAATTTTATTTAACTATTTTTCAGATGATTACTCAAAAAGTGGAATTTTTGCTTTAGATTTTGAAACTGGAGAGATGTTGAATTTAACAGAGGGGCTTTTGGGAAATTTTCCATATACTCCAAAATTTTATGATGATGAAAATATTCTTTTTACTTTAAAAGAGATGGGATTGAGAGAATATCTTTATATTTATAATTTGAAATTTAAAAATAAAAAACCTTTAATATTCAATCTAATTTCAAGCTATATCTATCCTATTTATATTGATGAGTTAGAAAAAAATTTATATATGCATATATTAAAAGAAAATGAAACAAAATCAAAAATAGCTCTTTATAAATTTCTAAGTGATGAATTTATAGAAAATTACATAACTTTTAAAGAAAACTTTTATTTTCAAGGAAATTCAAATGAAAATGGTGAAATTTTAGGTAAGAGTTTTGATAACAATTTAAAAGTTTCAAAAATTGAAATTTTAAATTTAGAGACAAAGGAGTTTAAGAGTGTTTTTGAGACAAAAGAAGGAGAAATTTATAATGAGACATTCTTTAATAATTCAAGAAACATTTTATTTAAATTTGTACCAAATGATTTAAATAAAAAACCATATATTTCTATAATTGATAGAAATGGAAATATAATTAAAAATATTGAACCCCCAAATTCAAAAGATTTTTATATTAGAGGAGTTTTTAAAAATTATTTATATTTAATGGTTCAAGAAGTTAGTGGTGGTAAATATGTCTTATATGGAACTGATTTAGATAATGTCTCATTCAAAAAATTAACAAGAGAGAACTATTTTTATGGTGGTGACCTAATTTATTCTGATTTAAAAGGAAAAATTATTTTAAGTGAAATAAAAGAAGGAACTCAAGATAAAGAGTATATTCTTATGAATTTAAATGGAGAAATGAAGATAAATTTAAATGAAAAGTTAAAAATTAAAATTGATTCAATAATATTTTTTGAAAAGTGAATTATGATTTAAATTTAGTTATTTATTACAACAAAAGCAATAGATATAGTTTTAATGCTCTTTTAGGCGCAGTTGAAAATTTGGATGAATTAAAAGATTTAAAAGTAATTTTTATAGAAAAAAGAGAAAATCTATTTAATCTTTCAAATTTTTTTGATAAAAATAAAAAGACAATTTTTGCTTTTTCTTTTTTTACAACCCAAATCTTTGAAATCTTTGAAATTATTAAAAATTTAAGGGAAATTTATAAAGATAAGGCAATTTTTATTGCAGGTGGTCCACATCCTACAGGAGATCCTATAGGGACTCTTAAATTAGGTTTTGATTATGTTTTTAGAGGTGAAGGGGAAGATAGTTTTACAAAATTTTTATTAAATTTAAAAATAGATAATTTTGAAAATTTAAAATATTTATCTTATATAGAAAATGGTGAATTTAAAATTTCTCCTTTAAATGAACCTGTTGATATAAATAGTTATCCTCCATTTTCTATTAAATATGAAAAATTTAGCCCTATTGAAATAACTAGAGGTTGTCCCCATTTTTGTTACTATTGTCAGACTCCTTTTATTTTTGGTGGGAAAACAAGGCACAGAACAATTGAAAATATTATTAAATACATTGAAATAATGAAAAAAATAAATTTAACTGATATAAGATTTATAACCCCAAATGCTTTTTCTTATGGTTCAATTGATGGAAAAAAATTAAATTTAGAAGCACTTGAAACTCTTTTAAAAGAAATAAAAATAGTTTTAAAAGATTCTGGAAGAATTTTTCTTGGAACTTTTCCTTCTGAAGTAAGGCCTGAATTTGTTTTAGATGAAACGCTTTTATTAGTTAAAAAATATGCTTATAATACTTCAATTGTTATAGGTGCACAATCTGGAAGTGAAAAAGTTTTAAAATCAATTAATAGAGGTCATGGAGTTAAAGAGATATATAAATCTGTGGAACTTTCAATTAAATATAATTTAAAACCGATAGTTGATTTTATTTTTGGTCTTCCAGGAGAAGAAAAAGAAGATATTGAGGAAACTCTAAAAGTTATGAAAGATTTAATAAAATTAGGTGCAAGAATTCATGCACACACTTTTATTCCTCTTCCAATGACTCCATTTCAATTTGAAAAAAGTGGAAGAGTTAATGAAAAATTGAAGAGTTTTATAAAAGAAAATTTTAAAGGAAAAATTATTTTTGGAGATTGGGGAGTGCAACAGAAATTGGGAAAGAAAATTGAGAATTATTTCAAATCTGGTTTTATGATATAATTAAATTGTCGTTATTTTTTTAACAAATATTGGAGGAGCACCTATGAATAAAAATTATCAAGAATTAATTCAGGACTTAATTGATAATCTTGGTAATTGGTTTTATGATGAAGAGAAATTAAGATGGGGA
>JAOAHY010000024.1:0-7068 GCA_026414995.1 Caldisericia bacterium
GTGATGGACCACGCTATAACTTTTCCACCATTTTGAATGAAAGTTTTAAGAAGTTCCTCTGGAGGCATAACATTATATTTTTTAATAATACTTTTAATCATTTTTGTTCCAATGCCAAGCATGTTCATTTTTGAAAGGGTGAGGCGCTTTGCTCCTCTTGGCATCATAAAACCAAACATTTTCTCAATAAAGTTCTTTTTTACAGAAACCTTATAATCTTTTCTTAAAACATTTAAACCCCAGAAAGTACAAAAAATTGAAACTTTTTTCCCCATGGAAAGAGCACCATTTCCAATAATAAGGGATGCCATAACTTTATCAAAATCATTTGAGAATAAAATTATTGAAACTGAATCACTTTTTGGAGTAAATCTTTTCTCTTGAATTTCTTCTTTTTCTTCTTCCTTTTTTAATACTGCTTTTATTATCTTTCCTCTTTCAAGAGAAAGAAGCGATAAGCCTTTACTTTTTGAATAAGCCTTTATGTCATTAAAAAACCCTGGGTCAGTTGCTTCAATTTCAATTAAAGCGCCTTCTTTTACTTTATCAAGAGCTTCTTTTAGTTTCATTAAAGGTCCTGGACAAGATAGACCTTTTGCATCAATTTTTATTACCTCTTCTTCTTTTTTAATTTCTTCCATCTCTTTTTTATTTTCTCCTTCCTTTCTTGAGGCTTTCTCTTTTTCTCCTCCAAAACAAGAGGAGTAAAAAGTTAAACCACCTGCAAGGTATTTTGCATTAAAACCATTATCAGTTAAAAATCTTACAGCATTATATGCTCTTTGACCTTTGCCACAACAAACTATATAAAGTTTATTTTTATCAAGTTCACTTAACCTATTTTTAAGTTCTGTTAAAGGAATATTTATTGAGTTTTCAAGTTTTTTTGCAAGAGTTTCCTCTTTTTCTCTTATATCAAGAAGAATTGCTCCTTTTTTAACTAAATCATCGATCTCAAAAATTGTAACTTTTGGAGCAAGACCTGAAAGATCATCTTCTGCCATTGTTCCAATTATGTTTAGTGGATTTTTTGCATGTCCATATTGAGGTGAATATGCAAAATCAATATCTTTAAGGTCTGTTATTTTTGCATTAAATCTTATTGCAGTTGCTAAAGAATTTATAATTGTATCAACACCATCAAAACCTACTGCTTGACCTCCTAAAATTTTTCCAGAATAAGCCTCATAAAAAACTTTTATATAAAGTGGGTATGCATCAGGGTAATAACCAGCGTGATTAAAAGTTGAAAGACACTCAAATTTATAATTAATCCCTAATTTTTCTAAAGTTTGTGAATTTAAACCAGTTGAAGCACAAGTTTTGTTAAAAACTTTTACAATTGCAGTTCCATAGGAGCCAAGATATTTTGATGATAATCCACATATATTATCTGCTGCAACTCTTGCCTGTTTATGCGTAGGACCTGCAAGAGGAATTCTTGTTTTTGTACCTGAGATAAAGTTTACAATTTCAACTGCATCTCCAATTGCAAAAATATTTGGATCTGATGTTCTCATAAACTCATCAACTAAAATTCCACCTGTTTCGCCAATAGTTAACCCTCCATCTTTTGCTAAATTTACCTCAGGTTTTACACCAATAGAAAAAACAACAAAATCACTTAATACGCTATTTCCATTTTCTAAAATTGTTTCTATTTTATCTTGTGTTTCTTTAAATTCTTTTACACCTGAACCTAAAAAAAGTTTAACCCCATTTATTTCAAGTTCATCATGTATATATGAAATTAAATCTTTATCTATAAAAGATAAAACTTGAGGAAGCGCTTCAACTAAATTAACACTAACTCCTCTTCTTATTAAATTTTCTGTAACTTCTATTCCAATAAATCCACCACCAACAACTGTCGCCTCTTTTTTACTACTCTCAATCTCCTTAACAATTCTATCTGCATCACCAATCGTTCTTAAAGTAAAAATTTTATTAGATTCAATTCCAGGAATTTTTGGTTTTAATGGTGATGCACCTGGTGATAAAACTAAAAAGTCGTATGTCTCTTCAAACTCTTCTTGAGTTTCAAGATTTTTAACTAAAACTTTTTTTTCTTTAGGATAAATTTTTAAAACTTCATGCCTCACAAAAGCATCTATATTATATTTTTTCTTCATCTCTTCAGGAGTTGTTACAAAGAGCCTTTCTCTTGGAACTAAACCTCCAATGTAATATGGTATTCCACAATTTGCATAAGAAATAAAGTAGTCTCTTTCAAAAATTTTTATCTCTGCATCACTCTTTAGTCTTCTTATTCTTGTTGCACATGTCGCCCCACCTGCAACACCACCAATTATAATAACTTTCATACTCTCTCCTTTCTAATAAAATAAATCTCTAAAAAAATTTTATCAAAATAAAATTCTCTTGACAAAAATTTTAAATTTGTTAATTTTATAAAAAATGAATTTCTTAATATTAAATTTTGATAAAATTATTTCAAGAACATTAGAACATATAAGTTTAGTATCTATATCTCTTTTTTTATCAACAATTTTAGGTAGTTTATTAGGTATTTACATATCAAAAAATGAGAGGCTTGCCTCTATTGTTTTAAAAATAATAAGTACTCTTTTTACAATTCCTTCTCTTTCACTTTTTGGTATTTTAATCTCTCTTCTATCTCCATTTAAAGTTGGAATAGGAAAAGTTCCTGCAACTATTGCACTCATCCTTTACACTCTTTTACCAATAACAAGAAATACATATACTGCAATAAAAAATATTGATAGAGGAATAGTTGAGAGTGCTAAAGGAATGGGGATGAAGAATAAAGAAGTAATTTTTAAAGTTATTTTTCCTCTTACACTTCCATATGTTATGGCAGGGATTAGAGTTGGTTTTGTTTTAGGTGTTGGAATAGGTGTAGTTTCTTTTTTAATTGGAGCAGGAGGGTTAGGCTATTTTATTTTTGAAGGAATTGAAAGAAGTAACAAAAATATGATTTTGATTGGAGTTTTTATGATTTCTTTGTTAAGTATAATATTTAATTACTTATTATATTATTTAGAAAAAGTTTTAACTCCAAAAGGATTAAGAGGATGATTGAATTTATAAATGTTTCAAAAAAATATAAAGAAAATTATGTTGTGAAAAATTTAACATGTGAATTTAGAAAAGGGGAGATTTCTATAATTATTGGACCTTCTGGATGTGGAAAAACAACAACTCTTAAAATGGTAAATAGGTTAATTGAACCAACTGAGGGAAATATATTTATAAATGAAAAATCTATTTTTGATATAGATGAAATTTCTTTAAGAAGAAGCATAGGTTATGTTATTCAGGAAATAGGCCTTTTCCCTCATTACACAATTTTTGAAAACATAGCTCTTGTTCCAAAATTACTGGGTTGGGATAGTAAAAAAATTAAAAAAAGAGTCACTGAACTTATGGAACTTATAAATCTACCATTAAACTATCTTGAAAAGTATCCAAAGGAACTTTCTGGTGGTGAAAAGCAAAGGGTTGGAGTTGCAAGAGCACTTGCAGGAGATCCAGAAATACTTTTAATGGATGAGCCATTTGGTGCAATTGATCCAATTAATAGAAAATCACTTCAAGATTTTTTCATTGAGATTCAAAAATCACTTAAAAAAACTGTTATTTTTGTAACTCATGATATTTTAGAAGCACTTAAAATTGGAGATAGAATTTTGATAATGAAAGATGGAGAGATGGTTCAATATGATAAACCAGAAAATATATTAAAAAATCCTAAAAACTCTTTTGTTGAAGCACTTCTTGGAGGAAATAAAACTCTTTTAACTTCATCAATTAAAAAAGTAGTTGATTTTCTTAAAAAAGATTACAGAATAATTGAAAAAAATGATTTAGAAAAAATTAGTGATTATAATGAAAATTTATTTTTGATTAAAGAAAATGGAAAAATTACAAATTACATTTTGAAGAGTGAGTTTATTAAAGGTAAAGCATGTTTAAGAAAGCCTATTTTTATTAATGAAAATGAAAATTTGCTTGAAACAATAATTCTTTTATTAAATAAAGGAGAAAAAATTGCAATCATAAATTGTATAGAAAGAGGAATAATGGGTTATGTTAGATTAGAAGATATGATTAAATTTTTTGAAAAAGAAGATGAATTATCTAATAAATAACTATTATGAAATTTTAATATTGACAAAGAATCACATTTTAGTAACTTTTTTATCTACTATACCTGCAATTTTTATTGGGATTTTTATTGGAGTTTTGTTTTCAAGAAAAAATTTTTTGAAAATTGGTGAAATTATGTTAAATGTTTTTGGAATTTTACAATCAATACCAAGTATTGCATTTATTGCACTTATTTTTACATATACTGGTATAGGACTTAAAACAGTTGTTATATCTTTGTTATTATATTCAATTGTTCCAATAACCTATAATACAATATCTTCAATTAAAATAATTCCAAAAGAGATAATTGAAGCAGGTAAAGGAATGGGGCTAACCAATTTTCAAATTTTAAGAAAAATTGAGGTGCCTTTATCTTTTAAAGGTATTATATCTGGTATAAGAACATCATTTACAATAAATATTGCAACTGCAACAGTTGCAACTGTTATTGGAGTTGATACATTAGGAAAAATTATTTTAATAGGTTTAAGAGTAAGAAAACTTGATATGCTTTGGGTTGGAGGAGTAATAATTGCAATTCTAGCAATTTTCTTTGATTTATTATTTGAGTATTTAGAAAATAAATTTATAAAATGGTAATTTTTTATTATATATTTTAAAATTAGGAGGATAATGTGAAAAGGCTTTTAATTATTTTTATTGTCTTATTTATGCTAGTTTCAATTTTTTATGGATGTACAAAAAAGAGAGAAGAAAAAGAGATAACTCTTGGAGCAAAAGCATTTACAGAAGGTTATATATTAGGTAATCTTGCATCTCTTCTTCTTCAAGAAAATGGCTTTAATGTTAAGGAAAATTTTGGGATGCAAACATTTGTTATAAGAGAAGCATTATTAAATAAGCAGATAGATGGTTATTTTGAATACACTGGAACAGCCTGGTCTGCATTCTTTAAAAAAGATTATTTGATAAGAGACTCTAAGGAGCTTTTTAATGAAGTTAAAAAAGAGGATGAGAAAAATGGAATAGTTTGGATTAATAGAATCGATTTTAATGATACTTATGCACTCGCGATAAGGGATGAAGACAAAATAAAATTTGGAACAACCCTATCATCACTTGCAGAATATATTAATAAAAATCAAGGAAAGGTTAAATTTGCAATAGATCATGAATTTTATGAAAGACCAGATGGATTTGATGCTATGGCAAAATTTTATGGAATGAAATATTCAAAAAATGACATAATAACAATGGATATTGGTTTAACTTATCCAGCAATTGTTGATAAAACAAAAGGAATTGATGTTGCAATGGTTTTTTCAACAGATGGACAACTTAAAAAATATAACCTATTTGTTTTAGAAGATGATAAAAACTTTTTCCCAATTTATAACCCAGCATTTTGTATAAGGAAAGAGGTTTTTGAAAAATATCCTGAAATAGAGAAAATTCTTGAGCCACTCACAAAAGTTTTAACAACTGAAGATATAATAAATCTTAACTATCAAGTTGATGTTTTAGGAAAAGATGAAAAAGAGGTAGCAAGAGATTATTTAAAATCCAAAGGCCTAATAAAATAATTTTAATTTTGTGTCAGACACTAAAGTAAAATGTTAGGGGTTTATTGATAATGATAAATTTAATAATGGTAGCGCCACGGGGAATCGAACCCCGATCTGAGGATTGAGAGCCCTCCGAACTAACCATTGTTCTATGGCGCCACCAAATTTTCTTTTAAATTATACAAAAATTAATATTTCCTTGCAACAATTATAAATCCTGTGTGAGCAACCATTCTATCAATTGGTCTTACAGAGTTTTCTTCTATTTTCCATCTCCTTTCAAGAATTTCAAACATACCTTCAAAATAATAGTTTCTTAATTTATCAAGTTCGCTTTTAAATTTTATAATTTGTTGTATTGTAGGATTGTAAGATATAAGAATTCCACCTCTCTTTAAACCTTTATCTACATTTTTTAAAGCATTCCATGGTTCAGGTAGATCAAGTATAACTCTATCAAAATTTTTGTCTTTTTTTTCTAAACCCTCATTATAAATATCTCTTTTTCTTAAAATAAAATTTTTGGGAATTTCACCAAAAAATCTTATTATATTCTCTTTTAAAATTTCTAAAAAATCATCTCTTAAATCATAAGTTATAAGTTTTCCTCTTTTTCCAATAATTGAAAGAAGATAAATTGAAAGAGCACCACTACCTCCACCTGCTTCAAAAATTTTAAGTCCAGAGTGTATATCTCCATAGATTAAAATTTGACCAATATCTTTTGGATAAATAATTTGTGCTCCTCTTTTCATATGAAGAATAAAATTTGTTTTTTTTATTGGAAAGACAAATACATTAAACCCTTTTGATGTTTTTATTTTAATTCCAAAATTTTTTCCTATTATTTGATCATGTTCTATGAAACCAAGATGAAAATGAAATTTTTCACCCTTCTTAAGTTTTAAAATAAAAACTCTCTCCTTTTTATCTATTATTTCAACTAAATCACCTTCTTTAAATTTCAAGCCTCTTTTCTCCCTGTTAATTTACAGAAATTACAAATATATTCATTTGTAGTTGGCATACCACATATTTTACAATCATATAGATTTGGTTTTTGGGTTTCAAAAAGATTTTTATTTTTTAAAAATCCAAAGTAAAAAGTTCTTTTTATTCCTTTATAATTTTTATCAATAAACTCTATAACCTCTTTTGTTTTACTTAAAGTTACTTTCCCCTTTTTGTATGGACAAACAAATTCAGTGTGAGGAATATTTAATAAATTAGCATATTCTTTAATCTCTTTATCCTGTAAGCGATACAATGGTTTAACTTTTCTTACAAGTTTTTCATTGTAGTTCTCAAGAATTGGATAGTTTCTCGATAGAGTTTCTAAATCCCAATTGAGAATAGCTTTAAAAATAACAGAAATAGCATCATCTAAATTATGACCTGTTGTTAAAGT
>JAOAHY010000024.1:7078-7358 GCA_026414995.1 Caldisericia bacterium
TATTTTTCAAAAAAATCTCTTTCATATCAATATTAAAATCTTTTTTTAGGTCAAAAATCATTAAAGGTAATGAAAATTTTACTGAAAAATTTTTTGCTATTTCTAAACTTTTCTCTGAAAATTCATCAAAATTTAAATTTATGTGAACTCCAGTTACATTAAATTCATATTTTTTCAATAGATACCACAAGACCATACTATCTTTTCCACCTGAAACAGCATGAAGAATTTTTTCATCTTTTCTAATCATTTTTTGTTTTAGTCCTTCACCATTTATAGC
>JAOAHY010000025.1 GCA_026414995.1 Caldisericia bacterium
CCATAAGCCATATTACCATGAGTAAGTGTTGGCCCATCTTCAACAACAAGAACTCTTTTTCCTTTTATCAATTCATAATTTTCTATAAATATAGGAGATGCAGCTTCAACAACTTTTGATTTTGGATTTAATTCATAAATTCTATTTCTTAAAACTTGAACATTCTCAAATGGAGAAGTATCAACTTTATTTATTACAATAACATCTGCAGATAAAAAATTTACTTCTCCAGGATGATATGTTACCTCATGTCCTAATCTTAATGGATCAGCAACAACAATTTTTAAATCTGATTTGTAAAATGGAAAATCATTGTTTCCTCCATCCCATACAAGGACATCACCATCCATCTCAGCCTGCCTAAGAATCTCAACATAATCGATGCCGGAATAAACTATGACTCCCGAGACTATGTGTGGCTCATATTCTTCTCTTTCTTCGATTGTACAATTTTCTTTTGTTAAATCATCAAGAGTCTCAAATCTCTGAACCTTTTGTCTTTCAAGGTCCCCATATGGCATAGGATGTCTTATAACTACTGGTTTTAAACCCATATCCTTAACTATACTTACAACCCTTCTTGTTGTTTGACTTTTACCACTTCCTGTTCTAACAGCACAAATTGAAATAACTGGCTTTTTGCTTTCTATTTGAGTATGTTTAGGACCCAATAATAAAAAGTTTGCACCATTTGCTAAAGCGATTGATGCTCTATGCATAACATATTCATGTGATACATCTGAATATGAGAAAACAACATAATCAACATTAAATTTTCTAATTATTTCAGGTAGTTCTTCTTCAGGATAAATTGGTATACCATTTGGATACAATTTTCCAGCAAGAGAAGATGGATATTTTCTATTTTCAATATTTGGAATTTGAGTTGCTGTAAAAGCAACAACTTCATACTCATCATTATCTTTGAAAAATGTATTAAAATTGTGAAAATCTCTTCCTGCTGCACCCATTATTACTACTCTTTTTCTCATTATCACCTCCTGAAGTAAGTCGAAAATTAGCCAACTTATATACTATCTTATTTAAATATAATTTGCAACTGATAATTATAAATTACAATTATTTTTCTTTTCTTGTTCTTAATTCTTTCATTTTGTACATTTTTGTATCTGCAAGACTTAAAAGTTTGTCAAGACTATCTGCATCATCTGGATATGTTGCTATACCAAAACTAAATCCAATTGGAATTTCTTCTGGGTAAAATGTTTCAAGAGTAAAAAGTTTATATAGTCTTTCGATTATCTCTTCACTTTTTCTTTTATCAACATCATGTAATACAATACAAAATTCATCACCCCCATATCTTGCTACTAAATCATCTTTTCTTAAATTATTATGAAACCAAACTGCAATTTTCTTTAAAATCTCATCTCCTGTTTTGTGTCCTAATATATCATCAATTAATTTAAAGTTATCAAGATCTAAAAAAACTATAGAAAAGTGTTTATTTTGACTTATTAATTTTTCAACATATTCAATAAAAAATTTTCTATTATAAATTTCTGTTAGTGGGTCTTTATATGACATTTCTGCTAGTTTTTCTTTTTCAGTTCGAAGTTCGCTTTCTCTATTTGCTATTTTTTCTACCATTTTTTTAAAACTTTTTGCCAGACTACCTATTTCATCATTTCTTTCGAAATTAAGTTTAATATCATATTTTCCTTCTGCTATTTTTTTTGCAAGTAATTCAAATCTAATAAGAGGTTTTAATATATTATATACAACTAATAGATTTATAATAAATGCTGCAATAAATGTTAAGATGGTTGCTATTAATACACCATAATAAATTGAATTCATGATTTTACTTGGTATATCATCAAATTTATGAATATGAAATTCAGCAATTTTTTCTCCATTGTTATTGTATATTGGCATAAAAACACAAATATAGTTATCAATATATTGATATGGTTTCTTTTCTTCTTCTAAAGTAAATTTTTTTAAATTAGGATCTGTTGAAATTATATAATTTTTTGTTATAAGTTGGATATCCATATCTAACAAATTTTTAAAATTATTTAAAATTTTTTCATTTATTAAGTATCCAAAAGTTAAATAGGCATTATAAAAAATATCCCCATTATTATCAAAAACTCCAGATGTTGCAAAAAGCACTAATCCTCTATTTGTTAAATAAAAACCACTTTTAGATTTCTTTTCATCTTTTAATATAAAATCTTCATAATTTATATTATCAACAAAAGAATTTATAATTACTTCACCATTTCTTTTCACAAGAAGAACAAAATCAAATCCAAATTGTTTTTCGACCCATGGATAAATATTTTCTTCAATCCACTTTTTATCATTTTTTAATACAGCCATCTCTCCAACTTCTCCCCAATTGGTGTAATCTTTAAGAGTTACTTCTAATTTGCTTTTTTCAATTTCTAACAATGAGTTAAAAGTTTGCTTATATAATTCAGCTCTAACTTCAATATTTTTGTCTATATGAACTTTTGTAATAAGATAGATAAATAATATTACCCCTAAAATTGATACTAAAATAATAATTGAAGTTAAAATTAAAAGTTTATTTTTTATTGTCATTTCTCACCTTAAAATAATACTAACAAAATCTTTAAATATTTTGAATATCATTGTATAATTTGGTCTTCTTAAAAAATTCATATGTTACTTTAAATATAATCAAGAGTGGAACAGTAAAAAAAAGAGACAAGGGACCAAAGAGTGATAAAAGAAAAATCATTGTTGCAAAAAGGGCTATTGGAGATATTTTTACTATTCTTTTAGACCAGAAAAGAGGATAAACAAAGTTAGCTGTTATTTGTTGCTGAGCTATATAAAAAATTGAAAACCATAATGCAGTAATTGGAGAAACAGTAAAAGAAATTACAACACCTATAATAAATGTAAAAATTGGTCCAATATAATATATAATTTCAGCAACACCCGCAATAAAACCAAGTGTTCCAGCATATGGAATATTAATTAAATAACAAAAAATAGTAAGAGAGCCGCCTACAATAAATGACATAAATGCTTGTCCTAAAATGTATCTTTTGAGGTAAAAATTTAGTTCATTAATATACTCTACAATTCTTTCTCTATATCTTATTGGAATTTCATTTTTTAATCCATTTAATACTCTTTCTCTCTCAAAAATAAAGAAAACAGAAATAAGAAATGCAAATGCAACATTTATTAGAACTCTAAATGTATTTTGTAAAAAAATAAAAAATTTTTCAATAACATTTATTATTATTGAGGATAAATTTTCTTGAAAAGAGGAAAATAATTTATCAAAATCAATATTTAAAAATTTAATCTCTTCAATAAAAATTTTTATCTCTTCAATTTGATTATAGATAAAATTGGAAAATGATTTTATTATATCTTCAAAATTTTTAATAATCTTAGAAACTTCACTAATTACAGGAGGAACTATTATAAATAAAATAAGGATGATAAATATAAGAACTATTAATATTGATAAAATTTTTGAAATCAAAAGGTTAATTTTTTTTGAATTTAAAAAAGTTGTAATTATCGAGAATAAATAAGAAAAAATAGTTGTTAGTAAAATTAAAAGAAAATAAGTTTTTAATTTATAAAGAATATAGAGAAAAGTTATAAATAAAAATATTATTATTATAACGATTAAAACTTTTTTTGCTAAATTTTTATATTCAATCAACTTTCTTTTTCTTCTTCCTCTTCCTCAATCTGGAGCAGTTTTCCACCAAATATTTCTTTGCCTTTTTCTACTATCTCTTTCCCTTTTTCATAAAGTATTCTTCTTGTTTCTGAACCTTTTTCAGGTGCAAACAAAATTCCGAGAATTGCTCCAACTACCATCCCCAAAAGAAAACCACCTAAAAAATTATCTTTTCTCTCACTCATTTCAACCTCCTTTTTTTCTAAATAATTTTATTAATTCAAGACCTCTTTTTATTCCATAAAAAAGTGAAATATATTTTCCTATTTTACTAATATTACCAGAAGATGTAAAAATTAAAAAGGGAGAAATAGTTGAAATTAAATTTGTTATATTCTTAATTGTTTTTGTTGTTTGTTCAATATTCTTTAAACTTTTATTTAAAGAAGGCCTTATTTCTTTTATTAAGTTTTTGATCTCTTCAGTTAAACTAGAAATTTTATTTGAGAGATCCCTAAGATAACTCGCTAGAAAAACAAAAATAAGTAGAATTAAAATTGAGTTAATTATTGTTAAAGTTAATACAACATAAATCATTCCGTTCATTTGAATAACTCACTTATCGAAGAATGTGTTTGAATTCTTTTAATTGCTTCTCCAATAAGAGGAGCAACAGAAATAATTTTAATTTTTTCATATTTTTCACCATCCTTTATTTTTAATGTATCTGTAACAATAATTTCTTCTAATGGTGATTCATTTAATCTATCAAGTGAATGGTTACAAAAAATTCCGTGAGTTGCAGCAGCATAAACCTTTTTTGCACCCTTTTCAAGTAAAATTTTTGTTGCAGTTATTAATGTTCCTCCAGTGTATATTCCATCATCAATTATTATAGCAGTCTTATCTTTTACATCACCAACTAAATCCATTCTTGCTATCTCATCAGGTTTTTCTCTTCTCTTTGCGAAAATCACAATTGGTGCATGAAGACGAGAAGCAAGTTGATTTGCTCTTGCTACACCTCCAACATCTGGTGATACAACAACAATGTCTTCTAAATTTTTGTTTTTAAAATAATCAGCAAAAAGTGGAATGGCAGAGAGATTATCTGATGGTATATCAAAAAATCCTTGAATTTGTCCAGCATGTAGATCAATTGCAACAAATCTTGTTGCACCAGAAGAAACTATTAAATTTGCCATAAGTTTTGCACTTATTGGTTCTCTTCCTCTTGTTTTTCTATCTTGTCTACCATAACCATAATATGGAGTAATTGCACAAATACTTTCACATGAAGCCCTCTTTAGTGCATCAAGAATTATGAAAAGTTCTAAATAATTTTCTGCAGGTGGAGGAGTTGATTGAATTACATAAACACTTTTTCCTCTTACATTTTCATTTATAATTACTTTAATTTCTCCATCTTCAAATCTTCCAACTTCAATATCTCCAAGTTTTACACCAAGATAATCACAAACTTTCTTAGCAAGATCAATATTTGCATTGCCTGAAAAAATTTTAAACTCAGGTTCCATCTTTATAACTCCTTCAAGTGTTATTTTCTCTCTCTTCTCTCTTAAA
The DNA here is from genome assembly GCA_026414995.1 of Caldisericia bacterium. Taxonomy (NCBI): domain Bacteria; kingdom Pseudomonadati; phylum Caldisericota; class Caldisericia; species Caldisericia bacterium. The sequence continues at coordinate 5,228 of JAOAHY010000025.1, forward strand.
ATAGTTCTCTTTATTAATTTGTCTTGCTCTACCTAACGCAAGAGAATTTGGTGGGACATCTTCAGTAATAACAGAGCCAGCACCTGTATAACTTCCTTTTCTTATAAAAAGACCTCCCTCTTTCGCTACAAGTATCGAATCAGAGCCAATAAAAACATCATCTTCAATTATTGTTGGGTGTTTCTTTTTTCCGTCAAAATTACATGTTATTGTACCAGCACCTATATTTACATTTTTTCCAATTGTTGCATCTCCTATATAGGATAAGTGAGGAACAGAACTATTTTCACCTATTGTTGATTTCTTAATTTCGACAAAAGTTTTTGCTTTCGAATTTTTCATAAGTTTTGTTCCATCTCTAATACTTGCAAATGGACCAATTGTTACATTATCCTCAACAATTACTACTTCATCGATAGCTGAAATTTTAACAAAAGGTCCAATTTTACAGTTTTTGCCAAAATGAACTTCACCTTCAATATAAACTCCAGGGTAAAACTCTGTGTCTTTTTGAGCAGTTACATAAGGTGAAATATATGTTGTGATAGGGTCATAAATTGTCACTCCATTTTCTAAAAGTTCTTCAATTTTCCTTTCTTTTATAATTTTAAAAGCATTCATCAAATCTTTTCTTGTATTTATTCCAATTATTTCTTCAAATTGACAATAAATTGAATCAATTTTTTTATTATCTTTATAACTAAGATTTATTACATCTGTTAAATAAAATTCACCTTGTTTATTTTCATTTTTTAAAAGAGGAAGATATTTTTTTAAAATTTCTCCTTTAAAAATATAGACACCACTATTTATCTCTTTTATATCTTTTTCATTAGGCAAAAGATCTTTATCTTCTTTTATCATAGAAATTTTTCCATTTTCTCTAATAATTCTTCCATATTGAGTTGGGTTTTCAGTTATAGTAGTCAAAAGGAGTATATCAACTTTTTCTGAAACAAATTTCTCAAACATCTTATCAATTGTCTCTTTTTTTACAAGTGGTGTATCACCAGGAATGACTAAAACATTATCATCTTCTTTTATATAATCAAGGCCTTTTTTTAATGCATCTCCAGTACCAAGTGGAGTATCTTGAATAATATAATTTAAATTAAAATTTTTTAAAATTGACCTATATTCTTCTAAATTTTTATTAGTAACAACAAATATTTCTAAATCATTTATTAAGTTTATATTCTTAACTATATGATAAATTATTGGATAACCAAAAAGTTTATGAAAAACTTTATTTTTTTCAGAAAGCATTCTTTTCCCTATCCCTGCTGCAAGGATAAAACACTTTTTCATTACATTTTTATTTTACTAAATTTATTTTTAAATTAAATGATTAACTTAAAGTTTGTTTTAAAAGTTCATCTATCTCAATTATTATTTTTTGGTTATTTTTAATTTTTTCAATTAAAATAGGAATTTTCTCTCCTTTGAATATTTTATAAAGTAATTTAAACACATCGACTGGATCAAGAACTGACTCTGGTGGGTTAACTCCTTTCTCTTTAATATAACCCTCACACATTAAAATAGCACCAATTGCAGCTGGAATTCCTGTGCCTTCTCCCATTCCTTTTCCCTTTGAAAATATTGAGAAATTATATTGAAGATTTTCTCCACTTTTTCTTCCTTTTATAGTTATTTTTAGACACCCTTGAGGTTCTTTTGGTCCATATTTTTCAATTAACTCTTTTCTTTTATAAAGAATATAACTTACAGAAAAATCTAACGGTGAAATTTTAACACCATTTATATCAATTGGTTCTTCTTCTATAATACCAACTCTAACAACATTTTTTATTAATTCAGCATATTGAGGTGGAAGAACAAGTCCTAAATTAGTTACTCTCTTTACTCCTTTTATATATTTTGGAAGA
>JAOAHY010000026.1 GCA_026414995.1 Caldisericia bacterium
AGAGAAATCTATTGAATTTCTTGGTGATGAGGAGGATTTTGATTTAACAGAACCATTTACTCATTCAATGATAGCAAATGGAATTGTTGTTCACCAATGTGGTGAGCAACCTTTGTTGCCTTATGAATCTTGTAATTTAGGTTCAATAGATGTCTCAAAATTTGTAAAAGATGGGAAAATTGATTATGAGAGATTAGGTAAAATTGTAAAAAATGCAGTTCATTTTCTTGATAATGTAATTGATGCAAATAGATTTCCTCTTAAACAAATTGAAGAAAAAACAAAACTAACAAGAAAAATTGGATTAGGTATTATGGGTTTTGCAGATTTACTTATAAAATTAAGAATCCCTTATAACTCAGATTATGCAGTTAATTTAGCAAGAGAACTTATGTCATTTATAAACAAAAAGGCATGGGAGAAATCAGAAGAGTTAGCATTAGAAAGAGGTGTTTATCCTGCATGGAGTGGAAGTATTCATGAAAAAGAAAATAGAAAAGTTAGAAATGCAACAGTTACAACAATTGCACCAACTGGTTCTATAAGTATTATTGCAGGTTGCTCTTCAGGGATTGAGCCAATTTTTGCACTTGCTTTCAAAAGACAAGTCGCAATTGGCCAATGGTTTGAAATTCATCCACTTTTTGAAAACGAGCTTAAAGAAAGAGGTTTATATTCTGATGAGTTAATGGAAAGAGTTGTTGAGGAAGGAACAATTCAACATATTGATGAAATACCAGAAGATATGAAACGAATTTATGTAACAGCACATGATATTGAACCTGAATGGCATATAAAAATTCAAAAAGCATTTCAAGATTTTGTAGATAATGCTGTTTCAAAGACAGTTAATCTAAGAAATGAAGCAACAATTGATGATGTTAGAAAAGTTTATCTTATGGCTTATGAACTTGGGCTTAAAGGAGTTACTGTTTATAGAGATAGATCAAAAGAAGTTCAAGTATTAATAAAGGGAAAAGAAACAAAAGAAGAGGAAAAGGGAAAGTTAAGTCCTAGACCAAGACCAAAAATAACTTATGGTGCAACAATTAAAATGAAAACAGGTTGTGGAAATTTATATGTAACAATTAATGAAGATGAAAATGGTATATGTGAAGTGTTTTCAACTTTAGGAAAAGCAGGAGGATGTGCTGCTTCACAAACAGAAGCAATTTCAAGGTTAGTATCTCTTGCACTTCGCTCTGGAGTCTCGCCAGAACCTATAATTGAACAACTTAAAGGAATTAGATGTCCTAATCCAATATGGGGAGATGGAGAAAAGATACTTTCATGTGCAGATGCAATAGCAAAAGCAATAGAGATTTACCTTTCTATGAGTAAAGAAGAGAAAAAGGAGTTAAAATTTGAGGAAAAAGTTACTCAAAAATTTGAGACTACTTTCCAAAAGAAAGATTTACAAATTTGTCCTGAATGTGGGTCTCTTATGATGAGTCAAGAAGGGTGTTATACTTGTCCTAATTGTGGATACTCAAAATGTGATTAAATGAGAGAGAGTTCTGATTTATTAATATATAATATAAAAGAGATTGTAACACCTTTTGATTTTAAATTAAAAAGAGGTAAAGATTTAAGTAAGTTAAAAATAATAGAAAATGGAGGAATTTCTATTAAAAGTGGAAAAATTGTTTGTGTTTCAACAACTGAAGAAGTTCTTGATAGATTTGAAAGCGAAAACATAATTGATTTAAAAAATGAGAATATTGTATTACCTGGTTTTGTAGATCCTCATACACATTTGATTTTTGGAGGTTCAAGAGAAGAAGAATTTTTAGCAAGGATTTCTGGTGAGCCATATCTTTCAATTCAAAAAAAGGGTGGTGGAATTTATAAAACTCAAAAAGACACAACAGATTTAGATGAAATTGAGCTTATTAAAATAACAAAAGAAAGAATAAATTTAGGAAATTTATATGGAATTCTTACTTTTGAAATAAAAAGTGGTTATGGACTTTATATTGACAAAGAGATTAAACTACTAAAAATAATTAAAAAATTGAAAGAAGAATTAAATTCTAAAATTATATCAACATTTTTACTTCATCTTGTTCCTAAAGATATAGATAAAAAAGTTTTTATAAGTGAAGTTTTAGAAAAATTACCCCAATTAAGAGAAGATAATCTTTTCGATTTTATTGATATTTTTATTGAAGAAGGCGCATTTTTATTAGATGATGCTATAAAAATTTTAGAAATTTCTCAAAAATTAAACATTAATGTTTCTCTTCATGTTGACCAATTCAATAGATTTGGTGCCTCAAAACTTGCAATAAATTATAATATAAAATCTCTTTCACACCTAGATTTAACTTCAGATACAGAACTCGAAGAACTCAGTAAGACAGAAACCGTTGGAATAATTTTTCCTCTTGAAAGATTTGTTTTTAAAAGAGAAGAGAATAGGGGTAGAAAGTTAATTGATATGGGGATTCCATTAGCACTTTCAACAGATTTTAATCCTGGAACATCACCCTCATTAAATTTTCCATTAATTTTATCTTTAGGTATAATTAGAGAAGGATTAAAAATAGAAGAAGCAATAAATGCATCAACAATAAATAGTGCTTATGCTTTGAATATTCAAAAAGATGTAGGATCAATTGAGATAGGCAAAAGAGCTGATTTAATAATTTTAAACCTAAGTAGTTATAAACAGATACCATATTTTGTTGGTATGAATTTTACAAAATATGTAATAATTAATGGTGAGGTGATAAGAATTGATAGATAAACAAAAGATCAAAAAAGCAGTTGAAATGATTATTGAAGCAATTGGAGAGAATAAAGAGAGAGAGGGTTTAAAAGATACTCCTGAAAGAATAGGAGATATGTATGAAGAAATTTTCAGAGGTCTCCATGAAGACCCAAGAGAGCATTTAAAAAATGGCTTTGTTGAAGAAAAACACCATGAGATGGTAATTTTAAGAAATATCACCTTTTTCTCAATGTGTGAACATCATTTTCTTCCTTTTTTTGGGAAAACGCATATAGGGTACATTCCAAACAAAAAAATTGTAGGAATCTCTAAAATTGCAAGAGTTGTTGATTCTATCTCTAGAAAACCACAACTTCAGGAGAGATTAACAAGCGAAATTGCAGATGTAATATATGAAGAGGTCCAACCATTAGGACTTGGGGTTGTAATTGAAGCAGAACACCTCTGTATGGTTATGAGAGGAGTTAAAAAAATGGGAAGTTTAATTGTTACCTCTGCAATAAGGGGTGGGTTTGAAAAGTATGCTTCAACAAGAAGTGAATTTCTAATGTTAATTTCAAAAGGAAACAATGAATTTTAGAATAAGAGAGTTAAACTTAAAAGATTTTGAAAAACAAAAGATTTTAAGGGAACTATCTGTACACCCTATTGGTATTTCAATAATGAAAGATAAGATGATCTTAAAATTAATGAAAGTTGAAGGAATTGATACAAGAGCTGCAAATATTTTAAAACAGGAATGTCTATCTCTTGGTGGAGATTGTGCAATTCCTCATAGTGCATATAATCTTAAAGATGAAAGAGTAGATTGTATAATTATTGGCACATTATCAATTTATAAAAAACTAATTCCAAAATTAAAACTTCAACCTTTTGGATTAAAAATTATTGCTGAAGAGTTAGAAAGAATTTTATTTAATGAAAAAATAAATAAAACAAAAATAGGAGATAAAATTTTTGAATGGGGTAAAAAAACTTACATTATGGGAATAATAAATCTAACCCCAGATTCTTTTTCAGAAGATGGACTATATGGAGAAAATTTTATAGATAATGCAATAGGTTTAGCAACACTAATGGTTGAATGGGGTGCAGATTTAATAGATATTGGGGGTGAATCCACAAGACCAGGTTCATCTCCTATCTCTTATGAAGAAGAAAGAGAAAGAGTTATTCCTGTTTTAAAAAGATTAGTTAAAGAAATTGATGTTCCAATATCAGTTGATACATATAAACCTCAAATTGCGAAAGAAGCACTTGAAATTGGAGCAAGTTTAATTAATGATACACACGCTTTAAGATTCGATAATGAGATGGTAAAAATTGTAAGTAAATACAATGTACCTATTATTTTAATGCATTCAATAGATGGAAGGGGAGGTAAACCACCAAATGAAAATTATTATAAAGATGTAATTTTAGATATAAAACAATTTTTTTATGAGAGAATTGAATATGCATTTGATAATGGAATAAAAAGAGAAAATATTATATTAGACCCTGGAATTGGTTTTGGCAAAGGAGTAAAAGATAATATTGAAATCATTAAAAATATAAGTGTTTTTAAATCTTTAGGTCAACCAATTTTAATTGGTGCTAGTAGAAAAAGTTTCATTGGCGAAATCCTTTCATTGCCAGTTTATGAAAGAGTTGAAGGTACAATAGCTGCATGTCTTAAAGCAGTTGAAGAGGGAGTAGATATCTTAAGAGTTCATGATGTAAAGGAAGTTAAAAGAGCGGTTAAAATGTATGATGAATTTGTAAGGGGTAAAGATGAAAATATATCTTAAAGGAATGGAATTTTATGCATATCATGGAGCAATTAAAGAAGAAAATTTGCTAGGTCAAAGATTTGTCGTTGATCTTGAAATAGAGAGTGACATACCAGAGTTAGATGATTTAAAAAATACTGTTGATTATACAGATATTTATAAAAAAACAAAAGATATAGTTGAAAACTTTAAATTTAAACTAATTGAAACTCTTGCAAAAGAAATTGGAAAAAAACTTCTTGAAGATAAAAGAATAAAAACTATAACTGTTAGAGTAGAAAAAATTTCGCCTCCAATAAAAGGAATTCTTGAAAAAGTTGGTGTTGAGGTAATTTTAAAAAATGATTCTAATATTTTTTGATATTGAAACAACAGGTTTAAATCCAGAATATAATAAATTAATTGAAATTGGATGTATTAAAGTTAGTGATGGTATATTAAAGGAAACATTCTCTAGGTTGATTGATCCCAAAGAGTCACTTCCAGAAGATGTTAAAAAAATGACTGGTCTAACAGAAGATGATATTTTAAATTATGGAGTTGAAGAAGAAAAAGCAATAAAAGATTTTTTTGATTTTATTGATGATTATCCTATTGTTGGACACAATATATTAAATTTTGATATTCCTTTTATTGAAACAAGAAGTAATAAAAAACTAAAAAACCGCTTTTCAGATACATTAATAATTTCCAAATTTTTAGCACCTAACCTTAAATCACATTCTTTAAGAAATGCTTTAAATCAATTTGGAATTTTATCAAATGAATATCATAGAGCAGTAGATGATGCAATTTTAACTTTTAAATTGTGGGAAATTTTAAAAGAGAGAAGTAGAAACATAGAAAAAAGTTTTATAAAGAGTTATGCTGAAAAAATGTTTAAAGATGATAAATTGACCCTTGATGCATTTTATATTTTTTTAGAAGATTTATGAAAAAGCCCCTTTCAATTATTTTAAGACCAAAAAATTTTGATGAATTTATTGGACATAAAGATATTATTGATGATACATTTAAAGAAAAAATTAAAAGTGGATTTGTTCCACATTTATTAATTTGGGGGCCTCCAGGTTCAGGTAAAACAACACTTGCAGAAATTATTAAAAATGAGAGTAAATTAAATTTTATAAGAGTTTCTGGTGCGGAAACTGGAATAAAGGAATTAAGAATTATAATTGAAAATGCAAAAAGAGAAAAGGAGTTTTTTCAAAAAGAAACAATTCTTTTTATAGATGAAATTCATAGATTAGATAGAAAAGAACAAGATTTTTTACTTTCATTTGTAGAAAATAGAGATATTGTTTTAATTGGAGCAACAACAGAAAATCCTTATTTTACTATAGTTCCACCTCTATTATCTAGGTGTTTTCTTATAATTTTAGAACCATTTAATGATGAAGAGATGAATAAAATTTTAGATAGATCCCTTAATTTTTTAGGAAATATTGAAATTGAAGATGATGCAAAAAGATTTCTTATTGAGATTTCAAAGGGTGATGCAAGATTTATGATTAATATTCTTGAAAATATAAAAGATGAATATAAGGATGAAAAAGTAAAAATAAATTATGAGAATCTTAAGAAATTTTTAATAACAAAAAAGATAAAATTTGATAAAAAGGAGGAACATTATAATTTAATATCAGCATTAATAAAATCAATTAGAGGAAGTGATCCAGATGCCTCACTATATTATCTTATGAGATTAATAGAAGGAGGTGAAGATTTAAGATTTATAACAAGAAGATTAATAATTTTAGCAAGTGAAGATATTGGTCTTTCTGACCCTTTAGCTTTAATTATTGCCACTTCTGGTGCAGAAGCAGTTGAAAGGGTAGGTCTTCCTGAAGCAAAACTAATTCTTTCAGAAATTGTACTTTACTTAGCAAAAGCACCAAAAGACAATAGAGTTTTAAAAGCACAAGAAAAGGTTTTAGAAATAATTGAGAAATTTGGAAATCTTCCAGTTCCACTTCATCTTAGAAACCCAGTTTTAAAAGGTTTAAAAGAACTCCACTGGGGAGAGGGATATAAATATCCACACGATCATCCAAATGAAAAAATAGACTATTTGCCAGAAGAAATAAAAGATAAAAAATTTTTTGAAGAAAAGTAAGTTATAATTTTTTATATGAGTATTAAAAAGTTAAACGAAAAGGAATTTGAAGAGAAAATTTTAAATAAAAATGGATTAAAGATAGTTAAGTTTACAGCAGATTGGTGTTATCCATGTAAGATTATTGAACCACATTTAGTTAAATTAGAAAAAATTTATAATGGAGAAATAGAGTTCTATGAAATTGATGTTGAAGAAAATAACAACATTGCATCTAAATATGATATAGTAAATATTCCAACCCTTCTTGTTTTCAAGGATAACAAAGTAATTGGTTCTATAGTTGGTGCTTTAAATTTTGAATCACTAAAAAAAGAAATTGAAGAAATTATAGGAAAAAATTAAAAGAGGTGGTTTTAAAACCACCTCTTAAAATAATTTTAAATCTTTTTATGGTACTTCTTTTCTAATTATTCTTACTATAACATCTCTTGGAAGTGGATCTTTACCTTGAGGTGTTAATC
>JAOAHY010000027.1:0-299 GCA_026414995.1 Caldisericia bacterium
GAGATACTTTAAGAAAATTTATAATTAATCTTAATTTTGAATTTGAAAATAATACGCCAAAAGAAATTTTAAATGAGATTCTAAGAATTAAATTATTAGATAGTTTTGAAAAAGGCATCTCTTTTCTTAAAAACATAAATTTAAATCAAGGTAAAAAACTTATTATTGCAACTTATATTTCACTTTTTGATAGAGATATAAATTTCAAAACCTTAACAAGAAAAGATGTTCTTCAAAAAATATTTTATCTTTTTGAAAATGACTATGAGGAATTTTCAAATTACTTAAAATCGAATACA
>JAOAHY010000027.1:309-4610 GCA_026414995.1 Caldisericia bacterium
GAATACAGAATTTCTAAAATTTGTATTAAATATAATTACCCCTAATTCATTTATAAAAGGAAGAAGAGAGCTTGCTTTAAGGTTTTTAAATCACTTTAATGATCATGAATTAAAAAAATTTATAGAGTTTTATTTAAATTTAAAAGAAAAAGATAGGAAGATTATAGATATATTAATTAGAAACTATGAAAGATTTAGTAGATTATCGATCAATTTAAGTTTAAAATTTGAGAATTATATATTTATTAAAAAAATTTCAGATAGTTTAAATTTAAATTTTAATTCAATGATTCTTTCTTTATACTATTTCTCAAAATGGGAAAGGGTTAAATTAAGAAGAATTTTATTAAATTTAATATTAATATTAAATAAAAAGGAGATAAAATTTTCATAATTTTTGGAGGAAATTATGGAAGTGAAAGAGGCAATTGAAAAAAGGAGAGCTTATAGGTCATTAGATGAAATTGAGATAAGTGAAGATATGATAAAAGATTTATTTAATTCTGCTGTTTTGGCTCCATCTTGCTTTAATAATCAACCTGAAAGATTTATATTTGTAAAAAGTAAAGATAAACTAAATGAAATTTTTGGAGCACTTTCTAAAAATAATGATTGGGCTAAATTTTCTTCTATGATAACTGTTGTCTATACAAAAAAAGATTTAGATTGTGATATTAAAGGAAGAGAATATTTTCTTTTTGATACAGGAATGTCAGTTGGTTTTATGATATTAAGAGCAACTGAATTAGGGCTTGTTGCTCATCCAATTGCAGGTTATGATGAAGATAAAGTAAAAGAAATTCTTCAAATTCCAAATGATTATACTGTTATAACTTTAATAATCTTTGGTAAAAAAAGAGAAGAAATAAGAGAAGTCTTAACAGATAAACAAAAAGAGCAAGAAATAAATAGACCTCCAAGAAAACCCTTTGAAGAATTAGCAAAAATTATTTAACCTAAGACAGAAATTAGAAAAATTCCTGAAAAAATTAAAATAGAAGATATAAATCTAATAAAACCATATTTTTCTTTGAGAAAAATTGTTCCAAGTAACACTGAGAATATTACTCCAATTTCTCTAACTGAAACTATATAACTTAATTTGGATAAATTCATAACATAAATAATTATTGAATATGAAAGAATAATTGAAATTGCTGTATAAAAAATTTTTATCTTCTCATCTTTTAATATTTTTAAAATATCCCTTCTTTTTTTAATTATTAATACATACGGAGCAAAAAGACTAAGTGAAATAATTTCAAATAAATAAACATATATTATTGAATTAACATATTTTGCTCCCACTCTATCTATTAAAGAGTGGAATGTTATTGCAATTAAACATAATAAAGCAAAAATTAAACCCTTATTTTCTTTATTAAAAATTTTTAAAAAATTTCTAAAATCGAAATTCCCAGAAGAAATAAAAAATATACCAATAATTATTAGTAAGATACCAAAAAAACCAAATATTGTAATTTTTTCTCCAAAAATTAAAAAAGAAAAAAGCGCTATTAAAAGCGGAGATGATCTTGCTACAGGATATACAAGCGATAGATCTCCATATTTATATGCAAGAGAAATAAAAAGCCAATAGAAGAAATGTACTAATCCACTTCCAATTATTGGTGGAATTCCTTTTTCATTTAAACCGAATCTTGATAATAAATAAATAACAATTGGAAAATAAATTAAAATCTGAAAAATTTTTGCCCAAAATATGAATATTACTTGATCTTTACTTTTTTTGAAGAAAAAATTCCAAGTTGAATGTATTAGTGCTGAAATAACAACCAAAGATAAAGAAAATATTTCCATTTATCTCCAAGTTTTAACAACTTTTATAATTTTTATGTCATCATGTTCGTTTAATTCAATCTCAGGATATTCTTTGTTTGCTGGTTTTAATTTCCATTTACCATCTTCAAAAACAAGGCGCTTTAAAGTTGCTTTTCCATTTATAATTGCAACAACTAAACTATTATTTTCCCATTGAATGTTTTCATTTAAAAGTAAATAATCTCCTTCATATATTTTTGCGTCAATCATACTATCTCCTTTAACTATTAAAGCATATTCAACATTTTTAGTTTCATCATAAGGGAGCTCTAAATATTTTATTGGTTCTAAATCTCTTTCAACTTGAAGTGGTTCTCCTGCTCTTACATAACCTAATACTGGAATTTTTTTAACAGGAATTCCTTTCATTTTATAAAGAAAATCTAAAACTTTCTTTCTTTCTTCTTCATCAAGAGACTTTATTATTCTAAATAGATAATATTTTTCATCTCTTGTAATTACAAGAGATTCCTCATCTAAAAAATAAGAGATTGGAACATTAAAAACTTCAGATGCTTTAATAATAAATTTTATTCCAGGAGTTCTTAAGCCTTTTTCAATTTGATATATTGCTTGTCTTGTTACTCCTAATCTTTCTCCAAATTCTTCTTGAGTTAAACCAAGATCTTCTCTTAATTTTTTAATTCTTTCACCAATGTTCAACTTTAACCTCCTTTATTAATTATATCAAATAATTTCTATATTTTCTATCAATCTCTTGACAAATAGAAAGTAAATGTTATAATATATGTAAACAAATTGATATAATATTAAGGAGGTGATTTTTTGAAAGATACTGAGATTATCTATGAAATTTTAGCAAGAGTTTTAAACGAGAGAAACAAGGTAAAAATTTTGAAAAAATTGGAAAAATTAGAGAAAAAATCAGATGAGGAGAAAGAGAGAATTTTAGGATTCATTAAAAGTGTAAAGGAGTTGAGAGAACTTTGAAAATTGAGTACATAGTAATTCACCACTCAGGAATAAAAAACAGTGATGGAGATTCATATCTTCTGTGGGAATCTATTAAAAAGAATCACCAAGCGAAATATAAAAGTAGATATCCTTGGTATATTTCAGATTACCATTTCTCTATAACTAAAGATTTAAGAATTTTTAATGGAAATCCAATTACACTTCCTTGCTTCCACTCAGGAGATGATTTTATAAACTTTAGAAGTTTATCAATCTGTTTCTTTGGGAATTTTGATTTAGAAATTCTTGATAGAAAACAATTTGAAATAGGAGTATTAAAAATAACAGAAGTTGCTAAAGAGTTTTCAATTTCTACAAAAAGAATCTTAAAGCACAGTGATATTGTTCCTACATCTTGCCCTGGGAAAAATTTTCCATTTGAAGAGTTAAAAGAGAAAGTTGAATCAAATTTGAAAATTAATTGGAAGGAAGAAGCAATTGAGTTTGTTAAAAAGAAAAATTGGGTTAAGAATGATCATAAACCAACAGAAATTGTCGATTTTGGAACTTTGGCACAAATTTTAAAAAACTTTTATGAAGTTGAATTTAAGAAAGGAGGTGAAAAGTAATGGCAGTAATAGATGAAAGACACTCAATTAGAATTGTTTTTGGAACAGAAGGAAATACAAGAAGTGAGACACAAAACTTCCTCAAATCCACAGCAACAGATTCCCAAGTTGAGGAGTTTGTATCAAGGTTATCTCAACTTATTAAAGACCCTCTTTATACTTCTTTTAGAATTGTTAGAAAAAGATATGGTTAATTTTTAGAAAAAGATAGTACTTTGAAAACGAAAGGAGGTGAAATTTATGGATAAGCAACTCGTTCTTGTCTTTAACACTGAAACAGAGGGTAGAAGTTTCATTATGAGATTTAGTAATCCTAAAGATAACTTAACAGCACAACAGATTCAAAACTTCATGAACTGGATAATTCAGCAAAATATCTTCTTAACAAGATATGGTGAACTAACTGGAATAAGAGATGGAGGTATAGTTGAGAGAAACTTTAATGACTTAATTCCATAAGTTTTAATTTGGGTGAGTGGATTTTCCACTCACCTTTTTAAACTAAAAGGAGGTGAAAAACTTTGGAATTAACAATTGAAGATTTATTAAGACTAATTGGACAAGTTGGTTTTCCAATTGTAATTGCAACATATTTATTGATAAGAAACAATGGAAAGATGGATAAATTAAAAGAAGCAATTTTAGAACTTAAAGAAGTAATAACCCTTTTAAGAGAAGACTTAAATAAATAAGTTAATTAATATAATTTGGGTCAGGTCTAATATTTAAGAAAGTTTGATTCAGGACCTGACCCATTTTTAAATTTAATATTGATTTAAAAATAAATTATCTGGACTGCATTCCAAAGACAAAAAGCGGAAAGTACAGATTTTTGATACAAAAATTAGATCTTGATATGTTTAAACAGCACTATTGATTAGAAGAGTAAGTACATAACTTAAGCCTGTTTAAGGG
>JAOAHY010000028.1 GCA_026414995.1 Caldisericia bacterium
ATATTGATGATGTTTTGAAAAGACCTGGATGGGATAAAATTGATGCAGTAAAAAATAAAAGAGTTTATGTTTTTGAAAATCAAGATTTAATCTTTAGATTAGGACCAAGAATTATTGATGGAATGGAAGAGTTATTTAAACTAATTCATAAAGATGAATTATCTTTATTTTTTAGAGAGGAAGAAATGCCTTTCTCTCTTATAAAATAATGAAAAAGAAACTATTTGTTATTATAATTTTTGTTTTATTAATTCTCTCAATTTTTTTATCTCTATCTTTTGGTGCAAAAAGATATTCTTTTTTAGAAGTAATTAAATTTATATTAAATTCAAAAAAAGGAGATGAGCTTTTTTTAAAAATAAGATTACCCAGAGTACTATCTTCAGTTTTTGTTGGAGCTTCTCTTTCTATTGCAGGACTTTTATCTCAAACTTTATTTTATAATCCTCTTGCAGATCCTTTTTTATTTGGTATTTCTTCTGGTGCGAATTTTTTTGTGACTCTATCTCTTTTTTTAGGTTTAGATACATTATTTAGATATTCTTTATCTCTCTTTTCATTTTTAGGCGCTCTATTTTCTGTCTCAATAATCTATCTTATTAGTAAAATAAAGGGAAAAATCACCCCTCTAAATCTCCTTCTTTCAGGTGTTGCAATTAACTATCTTTTTTCTTCTCTTTCAACTTTCATGATTTTATGGGGAAGAGATATATTAAATAAATCAGTTTTTTGGACATTATCTGGACTTTCAACAGTTGATACAAACAAACTTATATTTTTAATTTCCATTTTTATTCCATCATTAATAATAACTATTTTTATTAGTTTCAACCTTGATGTTTATTCACTTGGAGAAGATGAAGCAAAAACTCTTGGTGTTAATTTAGACTCTTTAAAAACAATTACATTAATTTTGATTGCAATCTTAACTGGGATTAGTGTATATGTATCTGGAATAATTGGTTTTATAGGTCTTATGGTTCCAAATGTTTTAAGAGAAATTTTTGGTCTTAAACACTTAAAACTTATTCTTCTTTCAATAATTTTTGGAGGGTTTCTTTTAACTATCTCAGATTTCTTTGGAAGATCAATTTTTTACCCATCAGAAATTCCAATAGCAACAATAACTTCATTTTTAGGGGTTCCTTTCTTTTTATATGTTTTGTGGAAAGAAAAGGTCTTTTAATGAGAGAAAACTATCTTGAAATAAAAGAAATTTATTTTTCTTATAAGGATAAAAATATATTAAATGATATAAATATATCAATTTATAGGGGAGAAAGTGTTTCTATTTTTGGACCAAATGGAAGCGGAAAGACTACTCTTTTAAAAATAATTTTAGGAATTTTAAAACCACAAAAAGGTGCTGTTTTTTATATGCAAAAAAATATTTTTAAAATGAGTGATAAAGAAAGAGGAAGAATATTTTCATATGTTCCTCAAAAATCTAATATAATCTTCCCATTAACTACTTTTGATTATCTTTTACTTGGAAGAGCACCATTTATAGATGGATTCGTTAAAAAGGAGGACAAGGAAATTGTTTTATACTGGATGCAAAAATTTAATTTAACACATCTTAAGGAAACTAATTTTCAATATTTATCTGAAGGTGAAAAACAAATTTTAACACTTATTAGAACACTTATTCAAGAAACTGAAGTTATTGTTTTAGACGAACCATTAACTCATCTAGATTTAAAATATAGAACTATTTTTTTAAATCTTTTAAAAGAATTAAAAGAGGGTGGAAAAACAATTATTTCTGTATTTCATGAAATTGAATCAATAAAATTTTTATCTGATAAAGTTATTTTTTTAAAAAAAGGAAGGGTTGAAAAAATTGGAAGTGTTAATAATTTGATTAACGAAGAAGAAATAAAAAATCTTTTTGAAGAAAAAATAAAAGGAGGGCAGTTTGAAAGCCCTCCTTAAAAATAAAATTAAAGTTTTAATATTTTATGGTGATTGAGTTCCAAAATTTTGTGCCAAAAGAAGAAGATCTTCTGCATCAATCTTTCCATCTCCATTAAGATCACATTTTTCATTGTAGTTTGGTTCTCCTAATTTTGTTCCGAAACTCAAAGCAAATATTATAAGGTCCTCTGAATCAACTCTATTATCACTGTTTATATCGCCAAGCAAAGGATTTATTTTTATTAATCTATCTGTTTTTATAAATTCAATTTTTTTATTATTTATATCTATACCATATGCTTTAATTTGATTTAGTCTAACACCTCCATCTTTTGTTGAATTGAATTTTATCTTTATAATTGAACCTTCACCAGAAATTCCATTTGATAATGAAATTTTTATTTTTATTTCTATAATACCATTTTTATCATCAATCTTTTTTTCAATAATAGCATTTTTATCATTATTTAGTATGAAATCACTAAGATCAATAGATAAAACAGATATAAATTGTGGATCATAATCTATAGTATATGTTAACTCTTTTATATTTTTTAATTTGTTTGTGTATATATCAACAGTGAAATTTGATCCTTTATTATATGTATCTAAAGAAATTATCTTTGAAAATGGAATATTAACTTTCTCAACTGAAAAATCACCAGTTAAACCAACTTCTTCAACAAGTTTTAATGTATCTCCAGATTCAATTGTTACTGTATAAATCTTATATTTATAATTTCCATTATCTAAAAAATATTTACCATCATAATCCTTTCCATCCCAAACAAATTCATATTCACCATTCATTAAAACTTTTTTATAAATTGTTCCTAACTTTGTTTTACCTTTATCGTCAAATATATCAATAATAACTCCGCCAATTCTACTTCTATAAGATCTCTGATCTCTTAATCCTTTTTCACCATAATTTAATTTAAATTTAAAAGTTATAAAATCATTGACACCATTCTTCTCAAAAGATAGAATTTTAGGTTCTACTGATATTACCTCTAAAACTTTTGTGGGCACTTTTGGTATTCCTTTTTTTATAATAATTGGAACATGAAGAGTTCTATCATTTAATTTAAAATAAATAATTCCATCATAATACCCTTCAGGAACTTTATCATCAATTTTATACTTAAATGAAATTTTTGTCTCTTCCCCTTTCTTAATAGAAAACTTCTCTTCTTTATTAAAGTAATCAAAAGTAATTCCTGAAACATCTGAAATTAAATTAGAAATTACTTTAAAATCTAAATCATTTTGTGATACATTTTTAACATTAAGTACTATTTCGCCTTCTTTGTCTTTTATAAAAATTGAAAATGGCTTTATCAAGATAGGGGTTGTTGCTGCAGCATAAACATCAACTCTACCTGAACCTTGATCTGTCCAAGAAAATGGAAGATTATTATTTGGGTTGATTAAAATAAAGGCATTATTCATTAAACTTGCTTTAATGTCAAAAGGTGTCCAATCTGGATGTAGTTGTTTAATTAATGCTGTAGAACCACATACAAAAGGAGTTGCTCCGGATGTTCCACCAAAACCATAAGTATATTGATTTTGTGGTGCAGTTGTAAATGTATTTGTACCAGGTGCAGCAATTTCTGGTTTAAAGATATCATCTGGAGTTGGACCTTGAGAAGAAAAATCTGCAACGAGATTCTCTTTTCTTAATTTTCTAGTAAAAGATACTTTAACACCTTGCTCAATTAATGATTTTAACAAATATCCATCTTCTTCCATAATAAAAACTGCAGGTTTTAATTCAACTCCAGGATGGTTTTGTACATTTAAAGCCATGGTTACATTTGGACCAGGTGCAGTATTAAAAACAACCACTCCTTCTGCACCATAGGATAAAGCATTAAAATATTTAGTTTCAAAAAGAAGAGCTGATTCAGGAGCAAGAGGTCCTCTTTGAATTAAAGCAAGTTTTCCTTTTAAGTTTTTGCCTTCAAAATCTTTGTCTCTTCCATAACCGCAATAGATAAGTTCATATTCTTTTCCTTCTGGAAATTCAGGCACTCCGTCACCATAAACAAATGGAATGAATCTATCTTCATAACCTTTCGGAAAAACAATATTTACTGTTCCTCCTCCTTCATCACTTGCGGC
>JAOAHY010000029.1 GCA_026414995.1 Caldisericia bacterium
ATAAGCCGTCCTCTCGTTTAAATTCCTCTTTGGCAGATTGAAACGAATAAGATTTTCCATCTATATTTACTGAACCATTTACAAGTTTAAATTCCTCTTTGGCAGATTGAAACATGGTGTTATTTATTACCAACTAAAAGAAAAGAGTTGGTGTTTAAATTCCTCTTTGGCAGATTGAAACGGATATTACTTTAGTATAGTAGTTATCCCAAACTCTCGTTTAAATTCCTCTTTGGCAGATTGAAACTTAAGGAAAGTTAAAAAGATACTTGAAGAAATGGAAGGTTTAAATTCCTCTTTGGCAGATTGAAACCCTGATTATCAATCAGAACTCTATTTTCTTTAACGAGGTTTAAATTCCTCTTTGGCAGATTGAAACAAAAAAAGAAAAAAAAGAAAAAAGAAAATGGACAGAGTTTAAATTCCTCTTTGGCAGATTGAAACCGCAAAAATTTTATAATAAAATAAATAAGTTTGTCAAATAAGAAATAAAAAATTGCGTCAAACTTCTAACTTTGTAATTTATCATATTTCAATCTACCAAAACCACAAATTTTCAAAGAACATTTTTATAATTTATTATAAAACATTTTTGGTCTTATCAGGTAAATTACTCAAAATTTTTCTTGTTATTTTTACACCATCCGGAAGAATATAAACAATAACACTATCTCTATTTTTATCAATAATTTTTGAAATATCATTTTCCATTCTATATATCTGACTTTCAGTTAAATCGCCCTCAAATACTGATTTCTGAACATGTATTAAATACTTTCTTCCAATTTTCTTAACTTTATTTAATCTTTTCTGGTCCTTTTTCTCTTTAAGTTCAATATCATAAATAAAAATAACTTTCATTCTACCACCAAACTTTCAATGGTTGATACTCTTTTTCTCCAATAAGATGTTTCATAATTTTATAAAGTTCAAGTTTTATCAAAGTTTTATATTTCACTTTTTTTCTCAACTTTCTATGTAATATAGTTGTTTCAAGTTGTTTATCAAATTCTTCAACAAAGATCTTCCTTCCTTCTTCATTTAAATAAATTCCTTCAAGTGCTTTTTCAAAATTTTCTTCTTTTATCATTTTTAAATTAATCAATCTAAAAATTAATCTATCAGAAAGAACAGGTTTAAAAACTTCCGATACATCAAGGGATAAAGAATATCTTCTTTCTGCGGGCTCATGTAAAAAACTTATAAATGGACTTAAAGGAGTTAAATAAATTTCTTTCAAAACCACACTATAAACAAGGGAATTACCAAAAGATATCAAAGCATTTAGAGGATTTCTAGGTGGTTGAATACTTCTTTGTTCAAAACTCCAACCAGTTAATTTTTCAAAACAATCATAATATATTTTTCTTACATGTGCTTCAATACTCATCAATTTAGTTATATCAACAACATTTTCTAATTGTTTCTCATAATCTTTTATTTTTTCGTTTTCTTCTGAATTTTCCTTCTTTTGTAAATTCCTTTTTATATTATGGATTGCACCTTCAACAAATTTTTTTGCAAGTTTCAATCTTTCCCCTTTATCAATATAATGTTGTGCTTGTTTTATAATTAAATCTCCAGAAATATTTGTTTCTCTTGGATAAAAAGTTCCTGAATACCAACCATAATAATTAAAAATATGAAGACAGATATTATTTTGTCCTATGAAATTCAAAAACTTATTGTTAAAATCAACCTCTCCAAAAACAAAAATTTGTTCCACATTCTCAATAGGTATAAATTTTTTTTCACCTTGCGATGTCTCAAAAACTATAGTATTTTCTTTCCTTCTTAAAATACCATTTGAAAAAATATAATATGTCTTCATATGTAACAAAGTTCAAAATATGCACATTTTTTACAATAATATTTTTCAATTAATTCCGGTGGAATATTAAGATTTATTATTTCTTTTATATTTTTAAGTGCCTCTTCAATTTTAATTTTATCTTCCTCTATAAACTCAACTTCAAGTTTTTTAAATAATTTAGGATAATGGATAATACCACGATAACACTTGAAACCCAAATTTTTCAATCTATAAATATAATACTTAACTTGCCATATATGACTCTCTTCAAGTTTCTTTGATTTTTTAACTTCATTCACTATTACTTCATCTCCTATTTTAAGATAATCAAATTTCAAACTTCCTATTCCAATTTCTTTATATCTTTCTCTTTTAAAACTTTCTTCACTTATAATTTTCCCAATAATAACATAATCGGAAAACTCTTCCATCTCAATATGATGTGAAAAAAACCATAATTTCCTTTTGCAAACAATATAATAGGCAACCTGTGTTCCAGTAATTCTCTCTTCTAATAAATCAATCATCTTTTTCCTTTACTTATTCCTGACTAAATAAATCTTTTTAAATCTTCATCTTTTATAGTACTTCCATTATTTATTAAAACTCCTTTATCCTTATCATAAATAACCTTAAGTACATATAAATTGGAAAGATAATTTTTAATTTTACTATCCCACTCATTCTCAATACTTAGTGAAATTTTTTCACACAAAGGTTGAGGATGTAGGAGTTTTTCATTATATGGAATAGAAACAATAAATTTTGATAAAACATTTTTTTTAAACAAACTAAATAAACCTTTCTCATAAATATTATGAAGATTTACAAATTCTTTAATACTTTTATAAAATTTTTCAAGTTTATTTTCCGGTATTCCACTCACATCATAAATTTCTCTAAAAATTCTTTCTGCATCTAATTTTCTATCAGACATATAACCTGCTTCCAGAACCTCAATAGTATTATAAAAATCTCTCAAATATTTTCCTTCTTTAAGCAAAGAACTATAAAATTTATCCACTAATAAATATTTTTCCAGTTCATTAATCTCAAAATCTTTTATAGTAATTTCATCCAGCCATTCATCTCTATTTAAAATCTTGTTCAATAAATCCTCTTGTTTTTCTTTTGTTTCTTTTTCATGCTTGGGCACTTTTTTCACCAAATCTTTAAATTCTTTCTCAAAAAATTCTTTCTTATTTTCTTCAGTAAAATCTAATTTACTTATATTTTTTGCATATGATTTTTTCCATAACCATGCGATTGATAATCTCAAAAGTTCCCTTTCATAAACTTGACCATTTCCTGATTCTAAACCATTTTTAAAAATCCAAATGTTAACATTCGGTTGACTTAAATCTACTTCATACCTTTCATCTTTAAATCTATTTTTATAAATTCTTTTTTCAAAGTTTTGACTTTCAATTTCAAAATTAGGACCTACTCTTCTTACAACTCTTCCCATTCTTTGAACAAGAGAATCAAGAGGACAGATTTCAGTAAATAAAACATCGGCATCAATATTTAAAGAAGCCTCAACTACTTGAGTAGTAATTAAAATTTTCCCTTCTTTTTCTTTTAAGGGTTTAGGATTTTTAAATTCATTATTTAATATATTAACCTCTTTTAATTTTCTATCTTCTAATGAAAAGCGGGAATGTAATAAAAAAATTTTTATATTGGGTCTATTTAATTTTATTAATTTCTCGTAAACATCTTGTGCTTGTGAAACAGTATTCAAAATAACCAAAACTCTTTTTCCATTTTCTGCTTGATTTAATATTTGTTTAATTTTCTCTTCCCCTAAATCAAATTTTCCATTTTTATCCCTTTTAAAATTATTAATGAAATCAACTCTTATTTTATGTCTTATAAGGTTTTTAAAACAATCCTCTTGTTCTTTATAAATATTAATCTTTTCGTAATCATCTTTTTTATCATTTGAAATCCATTTGTTGCTATAATGAGGTGGTATAAGAACTATTTCTCTTTTGGATTTTATAATATTGCCATACCAGGGTGCTTTCTTCAGATCCTCAAAAGATAAGGT
>JAOAHY010000030.1 GCA_026414995.1 Caldisericia bacterium
CTTTAAAGCAGGTCAAGTTTTCCGACGCAATAAAATTCATAACAGAAGACGGTAGTATAATCAAGTCGCAATCCCCTTTAAAGCAGGTCAAGTTTTCCGACCGCGGGTTGTCAAAGAGCAAGTATATCAATCTTTTTACTACCCTATAGCGCAAAACCCTAATTTTCAACCACAAAACTAATATATCAAATCCTATATATCTTTGTCAAGTCCTTTGATAGTCAATCAATTTAACCTTGCGCAAAACCCCCCTACTTTTTACATTAAAATAGGTTTGCGCAAAAATTTTTACTTTTTTATAAATTTTTTTTAAACCACATAAAAATCTAAATCTTTTGTAACTTCTCCTATACCTATTATTTCAATTTTTTTAAGGCAACCTTCACAAATTTTATAAAACCTAATGCTATCATTTTTTTTATCTATTATATTACTTGTTTTCTCTTGTATTTCTTTTAACTGTTCTTCTTCTATTATGCATTCAAAAACACTATATTGTACTCTTGTCCCATAATTTTCAAGAATTTGGCTTACTTTATATCTTTTTTTGTCATCTTGAATATCATAACTAATTACTATAAACATTTTTCACCTCATCTCAAATGGAATATATTCATTTCCTTCCATAATTGTCTTTTCAAATTTTCTTATTTGATGTTGTATAAGTTTT
The DNA here is from genome assembly GCA_026414995.1 of Caldisericia bacterium. Classification (NCBI taxonomy): domain Bacteria; kingdom Pseudomonadati; phylum Caldisericota; class Caldisericia; species Caldisericia bacterium. Next base: position 671 of record JAOAHY010000030.1, read on the forward strand.
CTATAATTCATTGTCTCTTCTTCGTAAGTTATCTCAGTTAAAATTCTTCTCTCATATTGAGTTAAAAATTCTTTAATTGCTTTTTCATTCAAACGTATTTTCCCTTCCTCATCTTCAACAAATTCATTTTCTTTAATAATATCTTTATTTATAATTTCAAGAACAAGTCGGTCTACAATTACTTGTCTAAACTCCTCCATTAAATCAAGTGCAAGAGCAGGTCTACCATATTCCACACTATGCAAATAACCAAGATATGGGTCAAAACCAATACCTTGTAAAATTGAAAATACCTCACTTGTCAAAATTGAATATCCAAAACTTAAAAGTGAATTTACTGGGTCTTTGGGATTTCTTGGTGTCCTTTCTTCAAATTTTAAATCTTTAAGTATCATTTTTCCAAAACATTCAAAATATATAGCAGAACATCTTCCTTCAACACCCATTATAGAAGAAATGGAGGTTTTTCTCTTTAATTCTTCAAGATTTCTCTCAAGTTCATTTATGTTGGATGCAAAATTGACTTCTGGATGATTTCTTTGATATTTACTTAGAAAATTCTTTGCATTTGTTATCTTCCCCTCTACAAATTTTTTTGAGATTTCCACCCTAAATTCTTCTTGGGAATGTTTTTCAAATTGTTTTATTCTTAAAAGGACATTTTTTGATTCTAAAGATTGAAGTTTACCAATAAATTTTCCATAAATTGTAAAAAAAGAAGTGTCAATACCAGAAGTTAAGAGAAATTTTAATGCTTGTGTTGTTATCTGTATATTGCCAAAAATAAAAACTTTATCTACTTTAAATTCTGGAATTTCAAGTAAAATATTTTCTTCTTTTTCAATAACAAATCTCTTTTCTTCCTTCTTTAATTTCGCACCCTGTTCTGTAATATATAATGTCGCCAAGGAAATCAAATAAATTCTTTAGGAAGTTGTAAATATTCTATTTTAATTTTTGCAAGATTACAACATTCTTCTATAAATTCTTTTGTAAATTTTAAAATTTCTTTCCATTGATTTTCTGTTATTGGAGTATCACCATGAGCAAGTTTTGAATTATTTCTTATTAAAAATATTCCTTTTGATTGTAGATAATCAAATAGATTTTTCATCCAAGTTAATTATTTCTTTTAATTAAATAATGATTGTAAATATACATAAAGCTAATGCAAACAAATCCAATCGCGGCAACAG
>JAOAHY010000031.1:0-685 GCA_026414995.1 Caldisericia bacterium
AGATTATGTCAGCTTTATGATATGGGTTTTTATAAACTCCAAACTTTTTTGAAAAATTATTAAATACCGATAGTAAAAGTCCATACGGGCTACAGTCCCGAAGATACCGAACAACTTAAAACACGAATTGAAGCTTTTATAGAGATGCTAAAAAACAAAAACCAACTAAAATGATAACAGCAGGTATTGATATTGGTTCAGTAACAACTAAAGTTGTAATTATAGAAAAATTAAACTCTAAAAATTATAAAATACTTTCTCAAGCAATTTCACCAACTGGTTGTGAACCTAAAAAATCGGCAGAGGAAACATTAAAGAATGCATTATCTAAAATTGGTTTATCTATAAAAGATTTAAGATATGTTATCTCAACAGGTTACGGTAGAAGAACTATAGAATTTGGCAACGAAACAATCACCGAGATTACTTGTTGTGCTAAAGGAACTTTTTGGTTGTGTAATAATTTTGGTATAAAAGCAAAAACGATAATAGACCTTGGTGGACAAGACACAAAAATTATTTCGCTTGATGATGAAGGTAATGTTGTTGATTTTGTAATGAATGATAAATGTGCTGCAGGAACTGGTAGATTTTTAGAGGTTATGAGTAATGTGATAGGTATAAATTTAGATGATTTTGGAACATATTATACTAACGCAAAAGAACCTGTAAAAATAAATTCAAC
>JAOAHY010000031.1:695-1059 GCA_026414995.1 Caldisericia bacterium
GACAGCTTTAATAGCACAAGGAAAACAAAAAGAAAATATTGTAAAAGGTATTTGTGACTCAATTGCAGAAAGAATCCTGAATATGCTTAAACAAATTGAAGAAAAAGATGTTATATTTTTTTGTGGCGGTGGAGCAAAAAATGAAGGAATAAAAAGGGCATTAGAGGAAAAACTAAAAAAAGAAATCTACACTCCTCAAGAGCCACAATTTGTTGTAGCATTGGGAGCTGCTATAATTGGAACAGAGAGGTATCAAAATTTATGAATAAAAAAATTTTTTATCTATTATTTTGTTTTTTAACAATAAAACCAACTTTTGCTCATTTATGCCATGACCCATTTAGACCAACACAACACTTAGTGC
>JAOAHY010000032.1:0-268 GCA_026414995.1 Caldisericia bacterium
TTAATATTCTCTACGATTAAACTTACAGCTTCTCCACCACCGATACATAATGAAACTAACCCATATTTAGCTGATCTTCTTTTCATTTCGTAAATTAATGTTGTCAATAATCTTGCTCCAGAAGCACCAATTGGATGACCTAAAGATACTGCTCCACCGTTGACATTTACTTTTTCATGTGGAATAGAGAGCTCTCTCATCACTGCAACGGTTACAAGCGAGAAAGCTTCGTTAATTTCAAATAAATCAATTTGCTCAATGGTTAAAT
>JAOAHY010000032.1:278-909 GCA_026414995.1 Caldisericia bacterium
GTTCTAAAGCATAAGCTGATTGAGAAATAATTTTCACCAGAGGTTTGAGACCAAATTTATTCACAGCTTCTTGAGAAGCAACTAAGAGAATAGCAGCACCATCGTTTAATTTTGAAGCATTAGCAGCTGTAATTGTTCCATCTTTCTCAAAAACTGGTTTTAATGTAGGAATTTTTTCAAATTTTACTTTTTTAGGCTCTTCATCTTCATCGATAATTTTATCTTTTACTGTAATGGGTAAGATTTCATCTTTAAATAAACCTTTTTCTTGAGCATTAAGTGCTCGTTTATAACTTTCAATTGCAAAAGCATCTTGCTCCTCTCGACTAATATTTTTTTCTTTTGCAACTTGTTCTGAGCAATTCCCCATGTGTAAATTAGAATAAACATCAGTTAAACCATCATAAAGCATAGTATCATATAAAGTTTGATTACCAAACTTAATACCTTCTCTAATTCCTTTTAATATGAAAGGCGCATTGGACATACTTTCCATTCCACCAGCAATAATTAATTCAGCATCGTTACATTTAATAGCTTGTTCAGCTAACATAACTGATTTTAATCCAGAACCACAAACTTTATTGATAGTCATCGTTTCAACAGAAACAGGAAGACCGCCAAATATAGC
>JAOAHY010000033.1 GCA_026414995.1 Caldisericia bacterium
GAAACAGGTTGTGCATGCAGTTCATCAAAAATCACACCATGGTTTAAATTCCTCTTTGGCAGATTGAAACTATTTTTATACAGGTAAAAAGTATAAACAGACCAACGTTTAAATTCCTCTTTGGCAGATTGAAACTCGTTTGATGTGGATGTTTATTGTATATTTGTTATGGTTTAAATTCCTCTTTGGCAGATTGAAACCCATTCTCATCCTTCAGCGACCATGATTCAATCGTAGTTTAAATTCCTCTTTGGCAGATTGAAACGAAAAAAAAACATAATAGACGCTGTATGCTGTATGCGTTTAAATTCCTCTTTGGCAGATTGAAACCGCATCTGTTTTTTTATATTTTGCCCAAGAAATATTAGAAAAATCAATGGTTTTAAGACCTATCTTAACCCAAAAATCTCTTTTACTTTGCGTCAAACCTCCAGTTTTGCAAAAACCCTATTTATATATAATCTGCCAATATTCAATTGTCAAAGAACATTATCTGAAGGGTCTTTTACATTAGTTAACAACTTTCTGTTGATCTTTACCCCATCAGGTATAATATAAAATATCACACTATCTTTTTCTTTATCTATTATATCCTTTATCTCTTTTTCCATTCTGGCGATTTTTCCTGCCGTTATTTCTCCTTCAAATACGGACTTCTGTATATGGGTAAGATATTTCCTTCCTATTTTCTTCATTGCATTTAATCTTCTCTGGCTTTTTGTTCCTTCTGTAAGGTCAATATCATATATAAATATCATTTGCATTTACCACCACACCTTTAATGGATTATATTTTTTCTCT
>JAOAHY010000034.1 GCA_026414995.1 Caldisericia bacterium
CCCTCTCGACTACGGAGCTGATCCCTCGTAGTCTCACTGCCAGGCTACCTATCCCGGCATTCGGAGTTTGGTTGGGTTCGGTACCCCTTTCGGGGCCCTAGCCCAATCAGTATCTCTACCTCCGGGAAGGAACGCCTGACGCTGCACGTCGATGCATTTCGGGGAGAACGAGCTATAACGGAACGCGATTGGCTTTTCACCGCTACCCACACCTCATCGGACGGTTTTGCAGCACCGACCCGTTCGGGCCTCCAGACGGCGTTACCCGCCCTTCACCCTGGGCATGGGTAGATCGTTCCGCTTCGCGTCTGCCCCCAGCGACTTAACGCCCTATTCGGACTCGCTTTCGCTCCGGCTTCGCCTGACGGCTTAACCTTGCCGCTGAGGACAACTCCCTGGCTCATTCTGCAAAAGGCACGCAGTCGGGCCATGAAGACCCTTCCACTGGCTTGTGGATCCGGGGTTTCAGGTTCTATTTCACTCCCCTTCCGGGGTTCTTTTCACCTTTCCCTCGCGGTACTATGCGCTATCGGTCTGTCCGTAGTACTTAGCCTTGGAGGGAGGTCCCCCCAGATTCCCACGACCTTCCACGGGGGCCGTGGTACTTGGGAGCGTACACCCAGGAGACCTCTCACCTTTCACCTACGGGGCTTTCACCCTCTATGGCGGAGCGTTCCAGCTCACTTCGGTTAGGTGGAGGTTTTGTAACTCCCTGAGAAGCTGGCAGACTTCTCCGTGTACGTCCCGCTACCCCGTACGAGCTAAGGCTGCCACCATGGCACCCGTACGGTTTGGGCT
>JAOAHY010000035.1 GCA_026414995.1 Caldisericia bacterium
CTTTTCCTTTTGGCCAAAAATTATCGTCTCTACCCAACAGAACTATTCTAGGGCAATTCTCTAATGCAAAATTTTCTCCAATAGTTGGCTCTAAATTAAATTTTTTAAAAATATCAATCCATATTTCTATTGATTCTTTATCTTGAGGAATCTTATAATCACCCTTAAAGACAGTAGCATAAAGTCTTTTTGGATCTAATCCTAATATATTAACGATAAATTCAACGCTCCAGTTTAATGATTCTCTTTTCCAATAATCACCCAAAGACCATTCTCCTAACATTTCAAAAAAAGTATGATGTCTTTTTGTTAAACCAACATTTTCTATATCTCCAGTCCTTAAAGCTCTCTGATAATTCATCAATCTAGTGCCTAAAGGATGTTTTTCACCCATTAAATAATTTACTATTGGATGCATTCCTGAATTAATAAATAGAGCTGATGAATCGTTTTCTGGAATTAATGAACTATTCTTAATCCTTTTATGCCCTTTAATTCGAAAAAAATCTAAAAATTTTGTTTTTAACTCATAACTTTTCATATTGTTTTTATTTACTCAAAAAGATTATAAATTAAAGTCATTAAATAATCACTTATCATAAACATTTAAAATCAAATTTGATAACCATATTAATTATGCTAGAATAATAGCATTGATAGCAATTTATTAATATTTAAAAATGATAAACGAACCTAATTATACAAGTGACATTAATAATAATGAATTGTTGGTACATAATAAAAATTTAAGTAATTCAAAAAATAGTTGTGCTTCTATGTTAACAAAAGGTTGTAATT
>JAOAHY010000036.1 GCA_026414995.1 Caldisericia bacterium
AAAAAGGAATTTAAACCGTCGCTTTTGACTAAAAGCAACGATATAAAATCTGCGTTGCAATATGCCAAAGAGGAATTTAAACGATAAATCTTCAATATTTACCAAAGCTGGACGTTTTTCGTTGCAATATGCCAAAGAGGAATTTAAACCTTCTTCTTTAACTAATAGAAGTGTTATAAAGTCTGTTGCAATATGCCAAAGAGGAATTTAAACTCTTTAATTTTGTACTTTCCATCCTTTAACAATAAGGTTGCAATATGCCAAAGAGGAATTTAAACGGTCATCGTCAGGAGTAGGTGGAACAGGAACATCAAGTTGCAATATGCCAAAGAGGAATTTAAACCAATCTTGAAGTTTTTATCTTTAAAAATCAACTCTGTTGCAATATGCCAAAGAGGAATTTAAACAAATGTAGGTTTCTGCCCAACAACGGAGCGGTCGTAGAACGTTGCAATATGCCAAAGAGGAATTTAAACAGCATTCCAATGTTGAGCGTTCAAAGTTATTTTTGCAGAACTGGAGGTTTGACGCAAAAAATTTGCAAAAAATTGAAATTTTTGTTATAATATAAGGAAAATATGTGCGGTTGAAATATGCCAAAGAGGAATTTAAACCTTCATCACTACTGCTTAGCAGTAGTGTAATAAAATGTTGCAATATGCCAAAGAGGAATTTAAACAGCTTTAACGGAGGCATTCACATATACACATTTTAGTTGCAATATGCCAAAGAGGAATTTAAACTTGTTCAATACAGCAATTATTTTGACTGTTTTGTTTAGTTG
>JAOAHY010000037.1 GCA_026414995.1 Caldisericia bacterium
AAAGCCCAAAAAGCTTTGAAAACTTTGCACCTTGAAAACTATATAATGTAAGAAATAAAGATGAGAAGACAAAAAGGGTAACAAGTATCAAAAAAGATACAAGTGACTCTTAGGATAATCATTGATGGAGAAAGACATATCACTTTAAGAGAACTAAAAGATATCGAGAGATCGTATATCAAAAAGTAGATTTCTGCGAAGCAAATTATTGAATGATATTTTGTGGAGCAAAAATCATAGGTCAAGCTATTAAGAGCATAGGGTGAATGCCTAGGCACCAGTAGCCGATGAAGGACGCGATAAGCTGCGATAAGCCACGATGAGGCGCAAATAGCCATCGACCCGTGGATTTCCGAATGGGGGAACCCACCTGCGGTAAAAACGCAGGTACCTGTACATGAATACATAGTGTGCAGGAGGGAGACGCGGGGAACTGAAACATCTAAGTACCCGCAGGAGTAGAAAACAACAGTGATTCCGTAAGTAGTGGCGAGCGAAAGCGGGAGAGCCCAAACCAGAGTATAGCAATATACTCTGGGGTTGAGGACCGGCATAATGATTCTAAGTATCTAGCAGAATGAGCATCTGGAAAGATGAGACCATAGAGGGTAAAAGTCCCGTAAGCGAAAGATATGAAGACAGGCCGGTATCCAGAGTACCACGAGGCACGTGAAACCTTGTGGGAAGCAGGGAGGACCACCTCCCAAGGCTAAATACTAACTGGTGACCGATAGTGAAGCAGTACCGTGAGGGAAAGGTGAAAAGAACCCCGG
>JAOAHY010000038.1 GCA_026414995.1 Caldisericia bacterium
GTTGATGAATTGGCAACATTAACTCATCAACATGGAGCATTATACATTGTTGCTGTAGATCCTATCTCACTTGGAATATTATCTCCACCTGGAGAATACGGTGCAGACATTGTCGTTGGAGAAGGTCAACCACTTGGTATCAATCAAAATTTTGGTGGACCTTATCTTGGTATCTTTGCAGTCAAAGAATTTCTCCTAAGAAGAGTTCCGGGAAGAATTTCTGGAATTACTGTTGACGTTGATGGTCAAAGAGGATTTGTACTCACAGTTCAAACTCGTGAGCAACATATCAGAAGAGAAAAAGCAACTTCAAATATTTGTACAAATCAAGGTTTGATGATGCTTGCCGCAACAGTTTATATGGCACTAATGGGCAAAAAAGGGATTCAAGAAGTTGCCAACTTATGTCTTCAAAAATCACATTATTTAGCAAACGAGATTGTTAAAATTCCGGGTTTTCATCTAAAATACAGAAGGCCCTTTTTTAAAGAATTTGTGGTTCAAACACCTAAACCAGAAGAAGAAATAATTACCGCATTAGCAAAAAAAGGAATACTAGCCGGTGTAAACCTTAAGCAATTTGATCCACAAGACGATGGGATTTTAATAGCAGTTACAGAGAAAAGAACAAAAAAAGAAATAGATAATTTTATCGAAGAATTAAAAAAATTCCAATAATTATATATTTAACACTGAGGTAAAAAATTGAGGAGGCTTATATGCTATCTCAGGTTTTAAGTAGCGCAACCTACGGAATAAATG
>JAOAHY010000039.1 GCA_026414995.1 Caldisericia bacterium
AGATAGGTAATGTTAGAGATTGAAATAGGATCTTTGCTGTGATATTCTTCTTCATTTATAAAAATTTTCCCATCCATTTCTGAAATAGTAATAAATGTTTTTTCTTGTAAAATTTGTTTTAATAAATTGTATAATTCATTTATTTGATTTTCTACTACAGGACTTGTTATAGGATAAATTTTTATATTTGTTAATGAAAGACGAAAAAGTTTTAACAAGTTGTTTATGCTTAATTCTTCTTGCTTATGCATATCTACGTTTCTATCAAAAACTTAGTGGCTTCTTCTGGAGGTATTGGGTTTATGTAAAACCCACTCCCCCATTCAAAACCACCTACTCCAGATAATTGTGGCATAATTTCTATATGCCAATGATAATGAGATAGGTTATATTGTTTAAGTGGAGATGTGTGTAATATATAATTATAAGGCGGTTTTTCTAATGCTAAATTTAGTTTTTTATTTATAAGCTGTATAATCGAGGCTAAATTGGAGATTTCTTTGTCTTGAATATCTTCATACATAGGGTCGTGTCTTTTTGGTAATATCCAGATTTCAAATGGGAATCTACTTGCGTAAGGGCATATAGCAATAAAATCTTCATTTTCAGAAATAACTCTTAAATTTTTATTTAGTTCTTCATTTATTATATCACAATATATGCATCTTTCTTTATAATAAAAGTAGTTTTCTGATCCTATTAGTTCTTGTTTTATTATTATAGGTAT
>JAOAHY010000040.1 GCA_026414995.1 Caldisericia bacterium
TCTAATAAATAATTTTTAACTCCATAAACTTTTCCATTCGTTGCTGTGAATAAAACTTCATAGTCTTTAACTTCAATCGTGAATTGATTACTTTCAAAATTCGCAATATCACCTTCAATTTGAACAAAACCTTGATTGATTAAGTAATTAATTAGTGCATTAATCATCTCAATAGCTCTATGCTTTTAATTGAAGTATTTTCTTTTGTATCTGGTATTCCATCATCGTCGTTATCATAAGTTAAAAGCATTGTTTCCAATTCATTAGCATAACTTTTTGCGTAATACTCTGCCTTTTCAAACCAGCTATCTGATTGCGTTGTTGAAAGCCCACGAATTAAAATCTCAATTGCTTTATAAACTTGTGCTTTGTAGTAATTAGCTTCGATTAAATAAACTCTTACATATTCGTATGATCCAGTCAATTGAACTTTATAAAACTTGTAAGGCTCTACTATAAAGTCCTGTTTTACACTACCATTCGGATTATTCAATGTAAATGATTTTAATTCAATTGCATTAACTTTATCATTTGAACCAAATAACTTAAAATTAATCGAATTACTTTTATAATCAATTATTAATGCTGTCCTTTCAATATCATCGAAAAACCAATCGCTTGAAATTGTTTGATTATTAGTCGCT
>JAOAHY010000041.1:0-309 GCA_026414995.1 Caldisericia bacterium
GACCAAGGAGAAATAAGAGTTAATATTTATAGGAAAGATGAAAAAAATATAGTAATAGAAATTTCAGATACAGGTATAGGTATTCCGGAAGAACATATACCCAGAATTTTTGAAAGATTTTATGTTGTTGATAAATCGCGGTCAAAAGAAACAGGTGGAACAGGACTTGGACTATCCATAGTAAAACATATTGTTAATTTACATAATGGCGAAATCTTAGTTGATAGCAAACTAGGGCAAGGAACAAAATTTTTAATTATTTTACCGGATAATAAACATTAAAAAATATACAATTTATGTCTGTAGTTT
>JAOAHY010000041.1:319-624 GCA_026414995.1 Caldisericia bacterium
AATAAAGGTTTTATAAAAATGATTATGACAGATGTTTGGAATGCGGTTTATATTATAAAACTTACCTATTCATTAAATAATAAATAATGAGATAATACAGCATTTTGAAATTGATGTCCTTGTTTCAGAAAAATAAAAAAGCATTTCTATACCTTAAAAACTTTGCGGAATTACAAGGGAACTGGTACTAAAACAAAGATAATAAATGTGATTAAAATTGTAATTTTTTGTATTTGGTTCTTAACTAAAAACTAATTTTTAAATTATTTGATTTTAATCGTTATTTTTTAGTATTGTGTCTAAAG
>JAOAHY010000042.1 GCA_026414995.1 Caldisericia bacterium
CTCTATCAGAGATATCTTGACTATCAAGAATAATATCTCTAAGTTCATATATTGCTTGTCTTTGTTTATTCATAACATTATCATAATCAAGAACTTGCTTTCTTATGTCAAAATTCATTGCTTCAACTCTTTTTTGAGCATTTTCAATTTGACGTGTTATTAATCTAGATTCAATTACTTCTCCTTCTTTCATTCCTAATTTTTCCATTAAACCAGATATTCTATCAGAACCAAAAAGTCTCATTAGTTCATCTTCAAGTGATACATAAAAAACTGAACTTCCAGGATCTCCCTGTCTGGTACCTCTACCAGCCATATTTGTAGCAATGGTAACACTCCCTTTTTTACCTGCTTGTGCAATTATTTGTGCCTCCATTTCATGATATTTTGCATTTAAAACTTGATGTGGAATTCCTTTTTTTCTTAACATCTGAGAAAGCATCTCAGATTTCTCAATAGATCTTGTTCCAACAAGAATTGGTTGCCCTTTCTTCCATTTTTCCTCAATCTCCTGTACTATTGCATTAAATTTTTCACGTTCAGTTCTATAAACTCTATCTGGATAATCATACCTTATACATCTTTTATTTGGAGGTATTTCAACAACATCCAACTTATATAT
>JAOAHY010000043.1 GCA_026414995.1 Caldisericia bacterium
GGTTAAGGCAAAGGATAATTTTATTAAGAGAATTACTAACTGATGATGGCAGTTTCTATATGCGCATCGACTATCACTTTGGCCATTATATGAAAGTCTTACTGGATGAAATTTTTGGAAAAGAGAATTTTAGAAATGAGATTATTGTCAATAGATCTAAGATAGCAAGAGAAGGATTATCAATAAATAAATTTGCCCAAAGAACCGACACTATTTTTTATTATACAAAAACAGCAAATTTTATATTTAATGGATATAAACGCCCAAGAAAATGTTCTTATTGTGGTGCTGAAAAACAACAAGTTTGGATTCCAATGCATTCACCAAGTGAATATAAAATACCTGAAAGAACAATATTAGGAAAAGTTTTGTTACCACCGAAAGGAAGACATTGGTCATTTAGTCAAGATAAAATTGATAAATACACTAAAGAGAAAAGAATTAGGATAAATAAAGATATTACTTATTTAAATATAAAAGGGGAAAAAGTAATCGGTATGCCTGAATATTTACAAAGTGAACATGAACCAGCAGATTCAGATTGGACGGATATTCCTGGATATGCATGGCTATATAATTATCCAACTGAAAATTCAGAATTTGTATTAGAAAGAATAATTG
>JAOAHY010000044.1 GCA_026414995.1 Caldisericia bacterium
AAATAATCTTTTTTCTTCAACGAGTTTTTTTATTAAATCAGCTTTGTGAGGTTTTATTTCGAGATAATCCTTTATTACAATTGATTGACTATCAAGATGAAATGCACGATAATCTTTTTCAGATTGAAGAATTTCAAGAACTTCATCAATCATATCAACAAGCATTTGACGATTTCGCTGAAATGGAAATCTCCATTCTCTATCCCAGTGTGTGTTTGATATTACGTGAAAAATTTTGTCTTTATATTGTTTCATAAACCTGTATTTCCTTTTTATAATTATTTCAAATATTCAAATAACTGTCAAACTTCTTTATCTGTTAGCTAACGAAAAAACTGAAATAAATTTAATTTGACATCCTAAACTTGTCGAAGGATAATTTTATCTCTCAATACAAATGATGTCACTCCACGATTCCCGATAGCCTATTTATAGAGTTACATTAAAAAAATAAATTATACTTTAATAGAACTTCCGGAACTCCTTGTTTGCATACATAAGTTGCTGCTTTAAAGTTATGTCCACTTGTTTGTGCAAACGGAACTGCAATGCATAAACCTATTCCAGCAGCTCTGATTGCAATTGTTCCACTTTCACTCTGTCTC
>JAOAHY010000045.1 GCA_026414995.1 Caldisericia bacterium
TACTATTTATCTGATTATTTAAATTATTAATTTCTAATTGAGTTTTTTGTATTTCTTCATTTATAGCTTTTTTCTTATCTTCTAATATAACGATTTTCTTTTTATTATTTTCTAGTTCTTTTTGTTTTTTATTTATTTCATTTTGAATTTGTGATTTTGTTTTAGCATTAATAGTTTTTATATTAAAACTAAAATTGCAAAGTAGGCTGTTTATAATTATAAACGATATTATACTTTTTGTTTTTTTATTAAATAAAATATAAATCACCCCTTTTTAATTAAAGACAATATAAGAACAAATATTAAGTAACAGTAAATAAAGATAAGTAATGTATTTTTTATAATACTATTTTGTTTATTAATAATAAATAAAATAATATTAAATAAAGCAAAATAAAATAAATCAGTTATTAAACTTAAAACAATTGAGTATTGATATTTATAAGACATAAAATAAATAATGAAATAAATTAATATATATAAATGATTTTCTTAATAAAAATTTTGGTATTCATACTTTATTAGGTATAAGAAGAGTTTATTCAAGCTTAGATATGTTATCTCTAGCTTATGATGATATCAATACTATAT
>JAOAHY010000046.1 GCA_026414995.1 Caldisericia bacterium
GCCAAAGAGGAATTTAAACTGTATTAAGTCTCTATATGCCCGTATATCTGATACTGGTTTCAATCTGCCAAAGAGGAATTTAAACTTGGTGCAGAAAAACATATCGCTGTCAGTAGCAAGAGTTTCAATCTGCCAAAGAGGAATTTAAACAATATAGAGATGGCAAATCACGGTTTCTGGAGACAAGTTTCAATCTGCCAAAGAGGAATTTAAACTCCTGTAATACTTCTTAAACTTCCATCTTCCAAACGGTTTCAATCTGCCAAAGAGGAATTTAAAGGAGTTTACAAGTACTCTGCTTTTATTTTTGAGATATTTATTTTAAAGTCCTGAATAGTGTATAATTTGTCCATCCTAACGAAGGAGGATAAAGAATGAAGGTGAGGATAGGATTTATTGGATGTGGTGGTATAGCACGCGCACATATGGAACGTCTTGCGAAACTTGAGAATGTAGAGTTTGTAGGTATGTGTGATATAGAAAAAGAAAAAGCAGAGGAGTTAGCAGGAAAGTATGGAGGGAAGGGATATACTGAATTTGAGAAGATGTTAGAGGAAGTAAAGATGGATGCCTGCTATATATG
>JAOAHY010000047.1:0-259 GCA_026414995.1 Caldisericia bacterium
GATAAACAAATCAACCTCTGGGTAGGGAAAAATAAAGCACAGGTAAATGGAAAAGATATCTTAATTGATCCGAATAACCCTAAGGTAGTTCCACTTATAATAAAAGGAAGAACAATGCTTCCGGTAAGATTTGTTGCTGAAAATATGGGGTGTCGTGTTGATTGGTATCCACCACAAGTTATAATCACTTATCCTGCTGATTGATGAAAAACTAAAAGGACTGAGGAAATCTCAGTCCTTTTTAATATCGTATTTATAC
>JAOAHY010000047.1:269-574 GCA_026414995.1 Caldisericia bacterium
AAGATAGACATCATTAAAAATTTGCTCTTTAGCAGAATGAGAAATAATATTTTGTATTTGTTTTTTAGTTTCATTAATTAAATCTCTTGATTCTTTCATATAAACAAAACCGCGAGAAACAACTTCTGCTTCTTTGATTAATAAGCCGGTATGTTTATCAATAGGAGCGATAATAATAAATATTCCGTCTTGCGCCAAAATTTGCCTATCTCTTAATACTATTTCTGAAATATCTCCTACTCCTAAACCAGCTACCATTACATAGTTAGTAGTTACGAATTTTTCCGTCGCTATAATTTTATTTC
>JAOAHY010000048.1:0-317 GCA_026414995.1 Caldisericia bacterium
GTGGTTATGGGTGAAGAAATTGATTATGGAATCAGATATTATGGAATACCAGCTGGATATGAGTTTTCTTCTTTACTTGAATCAATCGAAATGATATCAACCGGAGATACGCAGCTAAGTCAAGATGTGATTGAAATGGTAAAGATGATTGACAAGCCAGTGCATATTCAAGTTTTTGTAACTCCAACTTGTCCATATTGTCCAGCTGCAGTACTTATGGGACATGCACTAGCCCTATTAAATAAGAACATTAAAGCTGATATGGTTGAAGCAACAGAATTTCCACAGCTCGCTTATAAATACAATGTCCGTGGTGT
>JAOAHY010000048.1:327-568 GCA_026414995.1 Caldisericia bacterium
GCAATAAATCACCACAATCATAATAATAATTAAGGTGGTAAAATGAAGAGAACAATTCTCTTATTTGCTATTTTAATATTTTCATTAAATACATTTGGCAGTAACATGCCATACTTTGAATTAAAGGATCTGAATGGAAAAGTAGTAAAGTCCTCAGAGTTTCAGGGTAAAGTAATATTGATAAACTTTTGGGCTACGTGGTGCCCACCATGCAAACGTGAGATTCCGGATTTTATAGAAC
>JAOAHY010000049.1 GCA_026414995.1 Caldisericia bacterium
ATCTGATACAGGTGGTTCTCCTTTAAAACAATCAACTCCAATTGAATTAGTTCTTAAATAAATTTTTAAAAATTGAAAAAAATTAATAAAATTTCAATAGAAAAAAATTATAGTAAGAATTTATTTTTTATAAAGTGCTTTAATAAAATACCACTTCCTTTAATAATTTGTGATGTAATTTATAATCTTCAAGAGAAGAAAAAAGAGTATGTTATTTCTGATATTAATAAATCATTTATAAAAACATTTAATTTAAATAATTCAGAATTAATTGGTAAAGATGTAAAAGAAATTAAAAATAAAATTCTTAAAAATGTAGAATTAATTAAATTTGTTATAGATAAAAACTTAACATGTTTTGCAGTTTTTGATTGTAAAAAAATTAGAAAAAATGATAAAAATTTTGAAAAATTGAGATTATATGAGATACTTAGAAATGTGAACAAAATTCTTTTTGATTCTAAAAATAGGGATATTTTAATAAAAAGAATCTCTCGTGAAATAAATAAATTAGATTTTGTTGATTTCTTTTATATTTATTTAAATAAAGAT
>JAOAHY010000050.1 GCA_026414995.1 Caldisericia bacterium
GCATTAGATTTTTCTTAATTCCATCTAATCCAGCCTTTATTATTACAGCTAATGCTAAATAAGGATTACAAGAAGGGTCTGGATTTCTAAGTTCTATTCTTGTATTTTTTTCTATTTTAGAAGGAACTCTAATAAGTGGACTTCTATTTCTACATGACCATGATATATACATAGGAGCTTCATATCCTGATATTAATCTTTTATAACTATTTATATTAGGATTTGTTGTTGCACAAATTGCCTTTGCATGTTGTATAAGTCCTGCTATAAAGTTATACGCTTCTTTAGATAAATTAAGCTTATCATTTTCATCATAAAACAAATTTTTTCCATCTTTATAAACATATATATTTAAGTGCATTCCTGAACCTGCTGCCTTATATAATGGTTTTGGCATAAATGTTGCATGAAGACCATGATTTCTTGCTATTTTTCTTACTACCTGTTTAAATGTTATTATTTTATCTGCTGTATTTAGTGCATAATCCTTTTTTAAATCTATTTCATGTTGCCCTGGTGCAATTTCATGATGAGATGCCTCAACAT
>JAOAHY010000051.1:0-256 GCA_026414995.1 Caldisericia bacterium
CTCGAATATGGAGCTTATCCCCCACATTCTCACTCCCGTGCCTCGGCTGCCAGTATTCGTAGTTTGGTTCGGGTTGGTAGGATAAATCCCCCGTCCCGATCCAGCGCTCTACCCCTGACACTTGCCGCACAGGGCTGCACCTAAATGCATTTCGGGAAGAACCAGCTATCGCCACGTTCGTTTGGCCTTTCACTCCTAACCACAGGTCATCCGAAGACTTTTCAACGCCTACCGGTTCGGACCTCCATCCCGTGTT
>JAOAHY010000051.1:271-523 GCA_026414995.1 Caldisericia bacterium
ATAAGAGACAGATCCCGTGTTACCGGGACTTCATCCTGCCCATGGTTAGCTCACGCGGCTTCGGGTCTACAGAGAGTTACTAGACGCCCTATTCAGACTCGCTTTCGCTTCGGCTACTCCCCTCCAGGGATTAACCTCGCAACCCCCTGTAACTCGCAGGCTCATTCTTCAATAGGCACGCAGTCACCCTCACGGGCTCCTACAGCTTGTAGGCTAAGGGTTTCAGGTTCTCTTTCACTCCCCTATCAGGGG
>JAOAHY010000052.1 GCA_026414995.1 Caldisericia bacterium
CCCTTAAACATAAATCCTTTAAGCTGTATATACCCCGCAAAATCTTTGATCAATTCTATTTCTTTAATATCTAAGTCATTTTCACTAATGTATTCGATAGTCCATTGTGTTACATTTTTAATCCAATTACTATTAATTTCTCTTTGCCATTGTCTTAATTTTCTCCTGTCTTGTTGCAATCTTTCTTCATCCTCATACTGAATTAATCTTTCCATTTTAATTCCTCCCCTATCTCATAATCGCTTTTACCTGCTATTTTACACAAAGCAATAAAACTATTAATTAGTAACAGAAAATCTTGGTATTTTTGAGCGGTTAAATCATTGCTAACCAATTCAAATTCAATTGTTATTTTCCCTTTATATTCGCCTATATTTTCTTTTATTTCATAGCTGTTAATACCAACATATACATCTTGTTTTCTATCCATGCTATCACTCCTTTTACCACTTTAATTTATTAACCGCCTTCTTAATCTGTTCATTTTCTACATGTGTATATATTTGTGTTGTTGTAATT
>JAOAHY010000053.1 GCA_026414995.1 Caldisericia bacterium
GGATAAAGAGTTTAATGTCCTTGTTACAATTAAAGAAGGCAAAATCAAACATTCGAAATTATCTGAGTTGGAAGTTGATTAATGAGAGTAAGAATTCGTTATTTCACGAACAAAGAATCTTATGGACGAATTTTTTATTTACCACAAAACATTAATCACACTTTATTCCCAACTTTTGGTCTTCAATTAAATTATGAACAAAACGAAGAAAATATAATTCGAAAAATTTACAATCGTTGTTTAGAAAATCCAGCACCATTTGATGTAAATTGGAAAGAACGATATTTCTGTTATTTCGGTAACTTAGAAAATATTCGATATTTTTCTCATTACATCGAAATTGAAAACAAACAAATTTTCTCTCAAATTCAAAATTTAATTTCTAACTATAATAAATTTAATTCCTTCGAATACAAAATTGGTGGGAAAATTTTTGATTCAAGAAAAAAATATGTAATGGGAATTTTGAATGTGACGAGTGATTCATTTTATGATGGTGGAAAGTATTTCGATG
>JAOAHY010000054.1 GCA_026414995.1 Caldisericia bacterium
GAAAAAATAGTTTCAATCTGCCAAAGAGGAATTTAAACCTTGTTGAAAACACAATGATGATGGCAGAAACAAAAGGTTTCAATCTGCCAAAGAGGAATTTAAACTTGGGTAATTTTTTATTTTCATAATAATATGCAATTTGTTTCAATCTGCCAAAGAGGAATTTAAACGGGAAATAGAAGATGCCGATGTGGAAAGGATAGATAAGGAGTTTCAATCTGCCAAAGAGGAATTTAAACACCTTATGGATACAAATAACTACTGGATATAGAAAGTTTCAATATGCCAAAGAGGAATTTAAACGCGGTTCTTTCACGCAGGTGGAACGCAGAATTTTAAAGTTTCAATCTGCCAAAGAGGAATTTAAACTTACACTCGTGATACGATTTTGCTAAAAATTTCTCGTGTTTCAATCTGCCAAAGAGGAATTTAAACCAAATTTCACATTTTACTTTCATTTTTCATCTCCTTCTGTTTCAATCTGCCAAACAGGAATTTAAACAACGAAATATAT
>JAOAHY010000055.1 GCA_026414995.1 Caldisericia bacterium
CTCTTTTCCCGTCTATGCCTTCTGGATAAAAGACTTGGCTTTCAAGCCAGTTTTGGAGTTTCAAAAAGAGTTTGTGTTTTTCTTTGTTATTGCTTGGTTTTCTAATTTCCTGAATCTTTGCTTTTTCTTCTTTGATGAATTTCTCCAAGAGGTCACTTTCTTTGTCTAAAACACCGCAGAGAAAAAGTAGCCTTATGGAGGTTTTTTATAAAGGTCTCCACTTGAGAAGTTCTTAGCTGTCCTCTAACTTCAAGGCTGTAAAGAGGTTCTAGTTTGAGCTGGAGGTTTTCGCATACGCTCTTTAGACTTGCGTCTTCTCGGAGGACTTCTACTTTCAGCAGTTTGTAAAGGTTGTTCTTTTTTGGACTTTTCTCTATAGCCTTTATAAGACTTTGAAAGGTATATACCCAAAGCTTATTACCTTCGTGGATGTAGTCAAGGCTGGTTAACCTCTCTCCGCCTCCTACATGAACTGGACTCAGGACTCTTATGGTTGCCACTTTAACCT
>JAOAHY010000056.1 GCA_026414995.1 Caldisericia bacterium
ATTCTAATGAAGGTAATTGCAAAAATTTCAATTCATTGAAAATTGATCTTAGAAATGAGGAAATAGTAAATGATATATTTCATAAATATAAACCTAATATAGTTGTTCATTCAGCAGCATTAACATTGACATTGTTAAATAATAAATTTTCTTTGAGAGATTATTATGAAGTAAATGTTAAAGTGACAGAAAATATTGCTAAAACTTCATCCAAATTGAGGTCTAGATTAATCTATATCTCAACAGATTTGGTTTATGATGGAAACAGAGGTTCATATTTAACAGAAACTTCTAAATTGAATCCCATTTCACCTTACGCTGAATCAAAACTAATTGGAGAAAATAAAGTAACAACGAATTGTGATGATTATATAATTCTAAGAATTGCATTACTTATTGGATTTGGACTAAATCATTCATTTTGTCATTTTCAATCAATGTATAAAAATTTAACTGAGAATAAGCCCGTAAAACTTTTTACCGATCAATTTAGGACACCTATATCA
>JAOAHY010000057.1 GCA_026414995.1 Caldisericia bacterium
AACTAAGAGATTAAACTTCACAGGTTTCAATCTGCCAAAGAGGAATTTAAACCTTGAAAAAACTAAAAAAATACACTTCACAGAAAATGGTTTCAATCTGCCAAAGAGGAATTTAAACTTTTTAAATAGTTCTTTGGAATTAAAAGGGGCGGTTTGTTTCAATCTGCCAAAGAGGAATTTAAACAGAACGCCAGCACAGCAAGAACAAAGAGGATATTTGGGTTTCAATCTGCCAAAGAGGAATTTAAACGTTCTTGCGCAGGGCGAAGTAGGATTTGAGATTGATGTTTCAATCTGCCAAAGAGGAATTTAAACGTCCCTTGATATCATTTCAAGGTTATTTATTTTATTGTTTCAATCTGCCAAAGAGGAATTTAAACTACGTTTGAAGGTGTATCAGAAAAACAGGTAAGAGAGTTTCAATCTGCCAAAGAGGAATTTAAACGAGGGTTATGCGGAAGCAGTAAAAAAACTTCTGCAAGTTTCAATCTGCCAAAGAGGAATT
>JAOAHY010000058.1 GCA_026414995.1 Caldisericia bacterium
GATGTATATTTATCCTTTTGAAATAGATGTTCTTTGATTTTCTTATATTCAGTTATATCCTTGAAAAACAAAAGAATATTTAATCTATTTTCAAAATTAAATTTTGTAGTTGTTATGTAAAAATATTTACCATCATACTCCTCTTCTAAATAATCAGGCAAATTTTTAGTGTCAAAATTATGAATAAAATTAAAATTAATTATTTCTTTTGCCTTCTTGCCTATTAGCTCTCTTGGATGCTTATTAAAAACAGAAGAAAAAGGTTTATTACAACTGACTATAATCCCTTCTTCGTCTATAATTAAAGCCAGCTCAGGGAGGTTATCAAAGACTGTTAACCAGAATTTTTGCCCCCGTTCAATTATTTTAATTAATTCACCTTTACCTTTTACCACCCTAATACTTTTTATAATCCTAAAATTAAGGTTTGTCAAAGGTTGATCAAAAAATTCTTTCTCAGGGATTATCTCAACGACATTCTTTGAATCAATCAAACTAATTCTT